>JBEPXB010000538.1:0-2815 GCA_041642135.1 Halobacteriales archaeon
GACGACGGGAACCCGGCCGCGAGCGACGGCCTCGAGGTCCGGGAGGCTGTCGGCCCGGAACCCGACCTCGTCGAACTTCGGCCGGAGAACGCGACGTTCCGCGTCGACTCCGACAACCGGCTGATCGTCGAGGTGACGAACACGGGCGAGGAGACCCTTGAGGACCTCGACGCCCGGGTGACGGTCGACCCGCCGTTCACGAGCGAGGCGCCGACGTCGTTCGTCGAGGCACTCGGCCCCGGGGAGACGGCCCGGCTCGCCTTCGAACTCACCGTCTCGGAGGACGCCGTCGCGAGCACGCACGCGGTTGCCGTGAACCTCACCGCCGAAACCGCGGCGGGAGAGACGGTGGCGACGGGGCCGACGCTCCTCCCCGTCTCGGTGGCCGAGGAGCCGCCCGGAACGGGACAGGTCGGGACGCTCGCTGCCGGCGTCGTCCTGGTCGCCGTCCTCCTCGGCGCGGGCTACTGGTGGCTCCGTCGCTGAGGCGGCGGTGTCGGTCCCGGTGGCCGGCTCAGACCTCCCGACGAACCAGCGTCCCCCTGAGGAACGGGTCCGCGGGGAACAGTCCGAACCCGATACGCTCCACCTCGACCACGTCGAACGCCCCGTGTGACTCGAACAGCCCCACGGTGTCCCGGGTGACGTGACAGCCCCCGGCGAGGGGCTTCCAGACGGGTTCGACGAGCCGCTGGAGCCTCCCAAGGGTCCCGGTCGCCGCGACGTGTTCGAGGAACCGCAGCTCCCCGCCGGGGCGGAGCACCCGCGCGAGTTCGTCGAGCGCGGCCCCCGGGTCGGGGATGGTACAGAAGACGATTCCGGCGATGGCTGCGTCGAAGTGGTCGTCCGCGTAGGGGAGCCACTCGGCGCCCGCGTCCCGGAGGTCGACGGCCAGCCCCGCCTCGCTCGCAGCCTCGCGGGCCCGCTCTCGCATGTGCGGATCGGGCTCTATCGCGTGGACCGCAAGGTCCGCCTCGCGGGCGCGTTCGGCGAGGTACGGGAAGTTCGCGCCCGTCCCGGCACCCACGTCGAGGACGCGCCCCGAGAGCCCGTCGACGAGGTACCGACGGTGTGGCGGCAGCGACATCCGCTCGGGGAGCGCCATCACGGGGTCGTACAGCGCGGCGAACAGCCGGTGGGCGAGGGTGTCGCTCACGCCCTGCCTCCTGCCACTCTCATAGATCCCCCCGCTCGGCCATCTCGCGGACCTCGGCGGCTCGCTCGCGGATGGCCTCCCGTTCCTCGGCGTCCTTGTCCACCCAGTGCGAGTAGACGAGGCCCATCCGGTGGTTCGACCGGAGCCGGTCCTCGTTACGCCCGAGGAACTCCCAGTAGAGGGCGTTGAACGGACAGGCGCCCTCGCCGGTGGTCTTCGTCTTGTAGTACCGACAGTCGGCGCAGTGGTCGCTCATCCGGTCGACGTAGTTCGCGGAGGCGGCGTAGGGCTTGGTGGCGAACGCGCCCGAGCCGTACGAGCCCATCTCGACGACGTTCGGCGTCGTCACCCAGTGGTAGGCGTCGACGTAGGCGGCGTGGAACCAGTCGTCGAGCTGCCGGGGCTCGACGCCGTAGATCAGCGCGAAGTTCGACAGGACCATCAGCCGCTCGATGTGGTGGCTGTAGCCCCGCTTCCGCACGCCCTCGACGACGGTCCGGAGACAGTTCATATCCGTCTCGCCCGTCCAGTAGAACTCGGGGAGGTCCTCGTTCGCGTCGAGCTGGTTCGCCGTCGCCAGCCCGGGCATCTCGACGCGGTAGACGTGCCTGACGAACTCCCGCCAGCCGAGCACCTGCCGGACGAACCCCTCGAGCGAGGAGAGCGGCACCTCGGGGTCCTCGCGGGCGGTCTCGATCACCTGTTCGATCACCTCTGCGGGGTGGAGCAGGCCGACGTTCGTGGCCGCCGCGAGCAGCGCGTGGTTCATCGCCCATTCGCTCCCGAGCATCGCGTCCTGGTAGGGGCCGAACTCCACCAACCGATCCGCACGGAACGACTCCAGTGCCGCCAGGGCCTCCTCGCGGGTCACCGGCCAGCGGAACGGCTCGGGGTCGGCCCACGCCCCACCGTAGGGCGGCTCGTCGTACGAGCCGTCGAACGTTTCGTGGACCCACTCGGCCACCTCCCTCGTGACCTCGTCGGGCTCGAACCGCGGCGGGTCCGGGGGGTCGTAGTCGGTCCCCGGGAACTGCCGGTTCTCCTCGTCGTAGTTCCACTCCCCGCCGACCGGCTCGTCGCCGTCCATCAGGTAGCCCGTCTCGCGGCGCATCATCCGGTAGAACTGCTCCTGTCTGTACGGCTTCGAGCGACCCTCGGCCCACTCGTCGAACCGAGGTACCGTACAGAGGAACAGGTCGTTCTCGCCGAGCTCGAGCTCGCCGCCGGCGTCGACGACGAGTTCCCGGAGCCGCTCGCCGGCGCCGTGGCTCGCCGGCTCCATCGCCACGAGCGGCTCGTCGGGGTACTCCACGAGGAACCGCTCGACCCCCTCGCGGAACGTTCCCGTCCGGTAGTAGGCCACCTCCCGTCCCGCATCGCGGAGTTCGTCGCGGAGGTGACGCATCGCGGAGAAGACGAGCGTGAGCTTGTGTGGGTGGTAGGGGTAGCGCCGGGCGAACGACTCGGCCTCGATCATCAGGACCGGCTCGTCCGGCCGGTCCGCGAGCGGGCCGTGCGTGCGCGAGAGCTGGTCGCCGAGGACCCAGACAGCCATATCGGAGCTACGGCCGCGACACACATCAATGCATCACACAGATCCGGCGGATCGTCGGTGATGGATCGGTCGGAAAACGGTGGTTGAGACGATTGCGCCGGTCG
>JBEPXB010000539.1:0-2793 GCA_041642135.1 Halobacteriales archaeon
GACGGGGTCGGTCGCGCCGGGAAAAGACGACGCACGACCGTATCAGTCGTCCGCGGTCGCCGAGGTCCGTCCGGTGTCGGTCACCAGTGTCGTGACCGTCTCCTCGAGCGCGGCCAGGCGCTCGCGTAGCTGCTCGTTCTCGGCCTCGACGCCGTCGACCGTCTCTCGCAACCGTTCGGTCTCCCGTTCGAGTTCGTCGATACGTTGCCGGTAGCGCTCAGCGGCCGTCTCCAGAGCGGTGACGCGCTCTCGCCCGGCACGGAGTCGAGCGGCGACCGGTTCGAGGTCGTGCAAGCCGACCGCGACCGTGACGGTCGTCTCCCCGTCGCTCGTGTCGTCGGCTCCCTCGAGTGCCCGCCCCACGACCAGGGGGTGCTCGAGGGGGTCCCACCCGGACGGAGCGACCCCGCTGGCGGTTCCGTCGTCGTCGTCCGAGGGGACGAGTACGTCGCCGGCGTCGACCGTCCCTCGGACGCTCATCGGTACCTGTCCGACGAGTGCGACCGGAACGTGGGCGTGTTCCTCCCCGGGCGGAGGGGTGTTCCCGAGCACGACGTAGCGGTCGGAGACCACCAGCGCCGCGTCGGCCCCGGCCGTCTCGGGGACGACCGCTCCCGAACGGAGACCGACGACGGTCCCCGGCTCGAACCGGTCTGACGGGTCCGCTTTCGGGAGGAACTCCGCGAAGTCACCGAACCCGCTCTCGTAGGTCACCCCGCCTCTGGTGCCCTCCACGCGCCCGACGACGGTGTCCTGGTCCATGAACGTCACGAAGTTCTGCCTCGTGTTGGGGTCAGGGTCGTTCACCTTCAGCGCCAGCACGTCACCGCCACCGCTCGAACCCGTCTCCTCGACCGCGACCACGTGGCGGTCCACCGAGTCCGCGGGACCGCCCGCGGTCCCCCTGACGTCAAGTCTCGTGCGCGGGGAGTCGTGATCCCCGCCGATGCCCACGTTCCGGTCGAAGGTGGCCCTGTCCGTTCGGAGGTGGAGGACGTTCTCGCCGGCCGTCCCGAGCCCCAGCTTGTTGATACCGCCGTGTGCCTGGACGTTACAGGCACCGGCACCGGCACCGCCCAGGGCGACGCCGATCTTCAGTCGGTGCTCCCCGTCGCCGATGCGGAGGTCTCCCTCCGAGTCGTCCAGGTTCCAGTTGTTCCGTCCCCGGACCCGGAGCGATCCGTCCTCCGGCGGCTCGAGCGCCTCGACCGTCGGCGTCAGTCCGGTCGAGTCGAGCGCCTGCCAGGTAGACCCGTCCCCGACGTACACCCGCTCGGTGTCGGTGGCGAGGAACTTTGCGCCCGGCTTCGGCTCGTACTCCCCCCTCCTCGCCTCCCTGTCGCGGACCTCGATGTCCGTATCGTATCGCCTGAAGTTCTCGTTCAGCGGGATGTGCCAGTCCTCCGTGCCCTTCTCCGGAACGTTGTATCCGTGATTCGGTGTCTTCGACATGTGTCTGTGGTTCCGTCGTTCTCGGGGCTATCCCCCGTATTCGTCCTGTCCGTACGTCCGCTCGCCGTAGTCGTCGGGGACCGACCCCGTCGTCGCTCCGTCCTCGGTCGGGGTGTCCGTTCGCCCGTCGGTCGCCGTCGGGGTCGGCGAACCCTCCTCCCCGGTGTTCGGTGACAGCGTCTCGATCACGTCGATCAGGGCGTCGACGTTCCCGTCACGCGATGCGATACCCAGTGCGGACCCGACTATCACGACGACGGCCGCGACGACGCCCCGACGAGGGGTCGGTGTCGGTGTCGGATCCGGATCCGGATCCGGGTCGGAAACGTCGTGACCCGACCGCACGAACACGACCTCGATACCGAACGGACCCGCGATCCTTGCGATCCGGCCGGTGAGAGCCAGCAAGACGACGATCGGGACCAGAGGGGCGACGAGGATCAGCACGAGTTTCTGCGTACTCAGGGGCAGGAGCGTGTCGACCGCGTCCAGTACGAGCGTGACGGCGACCAGACCGAGCACGTATCCGACGATACTCGCCACGGCGACGCTCACCTGGAACTCCCGACGGGGGCGGCCGGCGCGCTCACCACCCCGCTCTCCGTCAGACATGATATGATTAATGATCTAATTAATTGAATTATATATCACTTTTGCTATTTTCTTGATAGATCTCGGTCGGACAGTACCTCGGAACCGACGGCGTCGGTGGGATGCCGGATCGCACCCGCCGAAGGGCCGTCGCTCGCCTGTCCACGAACCCGCACGATACCCCGTTACTATCGGTCGCGTCCGAGCGTGTAGAATTCGTCGTTCGGTCGCATGTCGAGCGCCGTCGCCAGCCGGTTCGAGAGGTTGTAGAAGCCGACCGTCGTCACGATGTCCCAGATCTCCTCGTCGGTGAACTGCTCGCGGAGCGCCTCGATGTCGGCGTCGTCGACCTGTCCGGGTTCGGCGGTGAGCTTCTCGGCGAACGAGCACATCGCCTCGTGTCGCGGGGAGAGGTCGGCGCTCCGCCAGTTCGTCGCCAGCTGGTCGGCGAGTTTCGCGTCCCTCGCGTAGACGCGGACGAGCGCGCCGTGGGCCACGACGCAGTAGAGGCAGTCGTTGACCCCCGAGACGGTGACGACGAGCATCTCGATCTCGTGGCGCTCGAGGGGCGATCCCTCGACGAGCGCGTCGTGGTAGTCGAAGAACGCCCGGAAGTGGTCCGGCTTGTACGCCATCCCGGAGAAGACGTTCGGGGTGAACCCGGCGCGTTCGGTCTCCTCGTCGATGCGCTCGCGGAGGTCCTCCGGGAGGTCCTCGTAGTCGGGTACCGAGATCTCGCCCATCGCGTCG
>JBEPXB010000540.1:0-2793 GCA_041642135.1 Halobacteriales archaeon
ATGACGGCGAGCACCGTGAGGCGCTGTTGTCGAGTGAGGTCCATACGCCCACGACGAGTGGCTGTGGATAAAGGGTGACGCCCGCGGGCCGAATCGGGGGACTGGAGGCCAGGTCGTGCGCTCAGGCGCGGCCGTTCAGCGGGCAGATGAAGAAGTCCGGCGGGCCGAATCCGGGCCGACCGAGCGTCACCTCGATGTAGTCCGCGTCGAGGACGTCCGTGTCGTTCGTGAGGGGCGCGTCCGCGTTGAACGCGTCGATGTCGGTAACCTCCGCGGAGAAGTGGACCCACTTCCCGCCGTTCCAGTCCTGATCGCCGGGCGCGGACTCGGAGACGAACGGCGACTTCTGCTCCTCGCTCGCGTCCTCGTTCGCCACGATCGGCCCCGAACCGTCGTGGAGGAAGTAGATCCTGTCCTCCGGGTCGGGACGCTCGTCGAGGGTCTTCACGACGTTCGTCCGCCAGAGCACGTCGTTCGCGTAGACACGCCCGAAGCTCCTGCCGTTGCCCTGTTCGTCGCCTCTCCCGGGGTTCGCCGCGACCGTCCCGACCGTTCCGAGGCCGAGGCCGGCGACGCCGAGCGCCGCCCCCGTCCGGAGCACGGTCCGTCTCGTGTGTTCGCTGTCGTCGGTCATGGTATCAGGGGCGTTCGCCCCAGGAACCGGCTCGAAAGCGCCCTAAAAGCCCTTTTTGCGAATTCGTTCCGGAGTCCGTTGGGGTCCGACGGAACTCCCTCGAAACTCCGTCTAGAATCCCCGCGGGTACGGTCGGACGTCGGTGCGTGCTCGGTCCGGGCGCGCGCCACGTTCGCTGGGATCACGTCGGAACGGAACAGAATGGACCGGGCCGGGGCCGGGCTCAGAGGGTCGTGCGTAACGATGTACCGGCGATCACCCGGACGGGGTCGGTTAGCGCCGGTAAAAGACGACGCACGACCGTATCAGAGGAAGGGGACAGGACGGGAAGCGGCGCGACCGGTGGTCATTTCATCGTGACGTAGGTGAGGAAGGCGAGCGCGACGAGCTGGAGCGCCCGCAGCACCGCGACCACCTGCTGGACCCCCGGGTCCGCGGAGTAGAGCATCTTCATGCTGAAGAAGAAGTAGATGGCGGCGGCGTTCTCGAGGAGCATCACGACGGCGAAGGCCACCAGCCCCGCGATCATGCTCGTCCCGAACGTCCGGTAGTTCCGTGCCCAGACGACCGTGAGCGTCCCCAGCAGGAGGACGTTCACTGCCGCCATCGCGCTCGCCGCCAGTATCGTGTTACTCATCACCATCGGTCAGTCCTCCATGTCGGTGTCCGCGTCGCCGTCCTCGCCCCCTGCGGCCGCCGCTGCCTCGACGTCCATCCGCTCCGTGACCTGCTCGAACGTCTCGCGGTGGCGCTCGAACCGGTCGGTGAGGAAGTAGAGCGCGCCGTACTCCTCGCCGCTCCGCTCGAGCACGTCGTGTTCGAGCAGCATGTCGAGGTGGTGACGGACGGTGTTGTAGTCCAGGCCGACGTGTTCGGCCAGCTGGTTGGCGTTCCGCGGCCGGTCCTCGATGGCGCGGATGAGTCTGACCCGGTTCGGGCCGCCGCGCGTGCCGGCCAGGAGGTACCAGAGCGCCTTCTCCATCCGCGTTCGTCTGTCCTCTCGCCGCTCTCCGATTTATGTCCTGTCCTCACGTCTGTCACTCCTCCTCTCCCGCTTCACGGTCGGATCGTCTCGCGAACCCACCCCGACGCCCCCCGGGGGTACGGCTTCGACTGCTCCCGGGGCTGGACGTTCCCCTCGGCGTCGAACATCCGGACGACGACTTCGTGTCGCTGTCCCGGGGAGTCGTAGCGGTGGACCCACTGGTGCCAGGCGTCCCGCGGGTCGCCGGGGAGCGGCTCGGAGAGGGTCGCCTCGCTCCAGGAGCGCCCTCCGTCGGTCGACACCTCCACCCGGGAGACCCCACGGGTCCCCGCGTAGGCGTGGCCGGCGACCTCGATCCGGCCGTCGTCCAGGTGGTTGGTGGCGTGGAGTTTCGCCACTGGAGTCACCGGCCCCGTTCCGTGCCACCCCTTCTGCTCCCAGTAGCCGTCCATCTCCTCGGTGAGTATCTCGATCTCGGTGAGCCACTTGACGTTGATCTCCCCCCAGTGGCCGGGGATGAGCGCCCGGACCGGCGCGCCGTGCTTGCGCGGGAGCGGCGCGCCGTTCATCCGGTAGGCGAGCATCCCCTCGCGGAGCGCCGACAGCGGGAACTCCTCGAAGAAGTCGTCGGCCGCGTGGAGCATCACGCAGCACTGCTCGGAGTCGGCGGTGATCCCCGCCTCCTCGATCAGCGGCTCGACGTCGATCACCGTCCAGAGGGCGTTGTCCATCTTCTTCCCGTTGAGCCGGTCGCCGACGCACCGGAGCGTGACGAACTCCTCGCGGGACTCCCGGGAGGTGATGTCCTCGTAGGTGAAGTCGAGTTCGCGCTCGACGGCGCCGGTCACGCGCAGCGACCAGCCGTCGGCCGGGATCTGTGGGTCGACGGAGTTGATGTCGACGTTGTAGAACTTCTCGCTGACGAGCGGCTCGATCCCCTCGACGTCGAACGAGAGATCGGCGGCCCCGCGGAGCAGTCGTTCGACCTCGCTCGGTTCCGGCGTCGCCGTCGGCTCCGACCCGCTCGCCGCGGCCTCGGGGCCCGACGGGTCGGCGCCGGAGCGACCGCCGAGCAGGTAGCCGACGATTCCAACCCCCAGCGCGCCCGCGAGGCCCGTCAGCACCGTCCGCCGGCCCTCCGAAGACGGGGGAGCGCCCGTCGCGGACGAGCGCC
>JBEPXB010000541.1:0-2787 GCA_041642135.1 Halobacteriales archaeon
GTGGGTCCGCTACTCGGCGAAGTCTTCGTCGTCGTGTTCGGGGTCGGTGGGGTCGCTGCGGCCGTCGGTATCGGGTGGGTGGTGGCCTCGAACGTGCGCGACCGGCACCGCGAGCGGGGATGAGGCCCCGAGCGCGGACGAGGCGCTACCCCCGCCCGTAGAGGTTCGCGTTCACCTCCGCCGGGCGAACCGATACCGCCGGTCAGTACGGCTCGTCCTTCAGCCCGAGCAGGTAGGCCCCCGCGTTCGTCCCGACGTGGAGCAGCGGCGTCATCACCAGCACGGCGACGAGCACGGCGGGCGTGAACGTCTCGAGGAACCAGGCCGGTCGGGCCAGCAGTGTGAGGAGAAGTGCGCCGGCGACGAAGTCCAGCTGGTCGATGCCCGGGAACGGAGCACCGCGTTCCCGTCCGGTCCGCCGCTTGAGGAACGAGGCGACGATGTCGCCGAGCATCGCCCCGGCCGGGAGCGAGAGGACGACGAGCGGCGGGAACGTCGGGAGGGGGAGCCCCGAGACGGTCACGGCCGTCGGCTGGAGGAGGTCGAGTACGACGGCCAGGAGCGCCCCCGCGGTCGTCCCGATCAGCGTCCCGCGCCAGGTCTTGCCGTCGCCGAGGAGGCGGTCACCGCCGAGCGTCCGCCCGCCGTCGATGGGGGCGCCGCCGCCGAACAGCACCGCCGCGTTGTTCGGGACGTAGGCGGGGAGCATCGTCCAGAACGCGACGGCCACCGCCTCCAGTATCATAGCGGAGCGTCCGCGGCCGCGGGCTTAGTTTCCGGTGGTTTCGGTCCGCCCCGGAGGGAAGGACAGGCGTACGGGAGTCCCGGGTCGGGAGTCGCGTCAGGCCGTGCGCCCCGACTCGGTGTCGGTCGATCCGGCCTCGGCCTCCCCGCGGTAGGTGTTCAGTCCGAGCGCCCTGTTGAGCGGGCACTTCTGTGTCACAGCCGTCGTCGCGAGGACGAGGCCGACGAGCAAGGCCACCGCCGCGAGGACGAGGCCGAGCGTCCCGGCGGCGAGCGTGAACAGGCCGCCGAGCGCAGCGAGACCGACGAGAACGAGGATCGGACCGACGACGAACCGCGCCGTCCGGTCGTATCCTCCGACGTTCTTTTCCATATCAGGTCACCAATCTTGTGTGAGTAGTGCAAGATAATCAATAGTGTCGATGGTTCCCAACCGGTGAGAACCGGTCCGGGCTCGAGCCACGGGCCGCGTTCCGTCCTCGAGCATCGAACCGACGACTGCACAATCGTCGCTGGTCACAGTTCTCGCTTCCATGCCAGCCGGAACGATCCGCTGCGTCGATCAGAGGGGGATGGTGGGACATCTACGGCGAAACGGACTTAGAAGAGGACTCGTATCGGTCGAGAGACGGTGCGGTGAGCAAGCATCCGCGCGAGTGAAACGCGCGTGGTTCTCCCGCGACGAGCGCCGGGAGAGCTTCGCTCCCCCGAGCAGACGGCGGCCTTGGCCGCCGTCAACGACCAGAGCGCCCGAAGGGCGCGGCGGGAGCGAGGAGCGCATTTCCCCAAGTTTTTGCCTGAACGAGGGCCGCGAAGCGGCCCGAGTGAAGTGAAAAAAGTGGTGTTACATCATGCCGCCCATGCCGCCGCCCATACCGCCCATGCCGCCGCCCATACCGCCCATGCCGCCGCCGGGGGCGCCCTCCTCCTCCTCGCCGCCGGAGGTCGAGAGGTCGCCCGCGGCGATGATGTCGTCGATCTTGAGCACGAGGTTCGCGGCCTCGGTGGCCGAGGAGATGGCCTGCTCCTTGGCGTGGGCGGGTTCGACGACACCGTTCTCGAACGTGTCGACGACGTCGCCGCTGAAGACGTCGAGGCCGGCGCGGACGTCGCCATCGGCGTGGGCCGCGCGCAGGTCGACCAGCGTGTCGATGGCGTCGAGCCCGGAGTTCTCGGCGAGCACGCGCGGGACGAGCTCGAGGGCGTCGGCGAACGCCTCGACGGCCATCTGCTCGCGGCCGCTGACGGAGTCGGCGTAGTCCCGGACCCGACGGGCGAGTTCGACCTCGACCGCGCCGCCGCCGGCGAGCACGCGCCCGTCGGCGACCGTCTGGGAGACGACGTCCAGCGCGTCACCGATGCCGCGCTCGAGCTCGTCGACGACGTGCTCGGTCGAGCCACGGAGCAGGAGCGTGACGCCGTGCTGCTCGACGGAGTCGTCGGTGCCTTCGACGTAGAACAGCTCGTCGTCCTCGTCGCGCCGGATGGAGGCGCTGCCGAGGTCCTCGGGCTCGGCGGCGTCGAGGTCGCTGACGATGCTCGCGCCGAGCAGCTCCCGCAGGAACTTGATGTCGGACTTCTTCGTCCGGCGGACGGCCATGATGCCCTCCTTGGCGAGGAAGTGCTGGGCGAGGTCGTCGATGCCCTTCTGGCAGAAGACGACGTTCGCGCCGAGGTCCTTGATCTGCTCGACCTTCTCGCGGAGCTGCTTCTCCTCGCTGTCGAGGAACTGCTTGAGCTGGTCCGGGCTGTCGACCTGGAGCTCGGCGTCGACGTCGGTCTCCTCGACCTCGATCGGCTCGTCGATCAGCAGGACCTTCGCGTCCTCGAACGCCGTCGGCATGTCCGGGTGGACGGGGTCCTTGTCGATGACCGCCCCGCGGAGGAGTTCGGACTCGCCGACCGCGCGGCCGGTCTGGGTCTCGATCTCGACGTAGTCGAGGTCGACGACGTTCGAGCCGTCGTCCGCCTCGACGGTGACTGCCCGGACGGCGTCGACGATGAGCTGCCCGAGGAGCTCCTTGTTGAGATCGGCGCCCTTGC
>JBEPXB010000542.1:0-2786 GCA_041642135.1 Halobacteriales archaeon
TAGTGGGTCCACCGGCCGTCCGGGTCGTAGGTGTAGTACGTCTGGACGAACCCCTGGGTCGTGGTGTACTCGACCTTCCCGACGAAGGAGTAGTACATGGTGTCGACCGGCCAGACCGGGTTCGCGGCGTCGAGGTTCAGCAGGTCCAGTCCCGTGCCCGCGAGCGCGTACGCGAGGAGGGCAACCCACGCGACGCGGACCCCCGCCAGCCCGTACCGGCCGCGGAGCCACGAGTCCGGACGACGGACGTCGTAGTAGAGGAGGAGGGCTCCGACCGCCGGCAGCAGGAGGGTGTGGAGGACGGCGCCGTGTGCGCCCGGGAGCAGGAGCGCGAGCGGCGCGTCGAGGTCCGGGACGGCGGCCGCCGCGACGACGACCGCCGCCCCTCGCCACGAGAACGCCCGGTCGAGCAGCGCGGCCGCGAGCAGCCCCCCGAGCGCGGCATGCACGAGGGTCGGTGGCATGGCCCGGTGTCGGGGTGCGGCGAGCATAAACGCCACGTCGGTTCGTTCCCGGGCGTCCCCCCGAACGGGAGAGTTTTGCCCCTCGCGCCGCTCCGTCGCGCATGAACGAGCGAGAACGCGACCCGCGGCAGGAGCTCGGCGAGAAGATCGCCGGGGAGGTGGCGCTCTCGGACGACCCCGGCGCCACCATCCGCAAGTGGCGCACGGAGTTCGACGTCTCCCAGACGGCGCTCGCGGAGGCACTCGGCGTCTCGGCGTCGGTCGTCTCGGACTACGAGTCCGGCCGCCGTGCCTCGCCGGGTATCGGCTTCGTCCGGCGGGTCGTCGAGGGCCTGCTCGACATCGACGAGCGCCGCGGCGGCGGCCGGATCCGCCAGCACGCCCGCGTCCTCTCGGCCGGCTTCGAGTCGGACATCGTCCACGACCTCCGGGAGTACCCCGCGACGATCCCGCTCTCGCGGTTCTACGACGCCATCGACGCCGTCGAGGTCGCCGGGGGCACCGCCACGACCATCGCCGGCCACACCGTCATCGACAGCATCGAGGCGATCACCCGGCTCTCCAGCGAGGAGTTCTACCGGCTCTACGGCCAGTCGACCAACCGCGCGCTGGTCTTTACGGCGGTCACCCGGGGAGAGTCCCCGCTCGTCGCCATGCGCGTCGTGACCCCCACCCCGAGCGCCGTCGTCCTCCACGGGATGACGCCCGAGGACCTCTGGGAGCACGCGCCGCGGCTCGCCCGCGTCGACGGCTTCTCGCTTGCCGTGACGGACCTCGGCCTGTCGGAGATGCTCGAACGGCTGCGCGACCTGCCGTAGTCGGCCGGCCCCCGCCGGCCGGTGGGCTCGACGGGCAGGTCGTTCAGTGGTGCAGCCGCGACAGCCCCCGGTCACACGGAACGGCGTTTCCGATACGGCGCGCGTCACACCGCGTCGGACGTTCGACTCCGGCGTGGGAGGACGAACCCAGTTGCAGCTCTACTACCTGTCGGTCACGTCAACGCCGACTACCTCTCCCCGGGCGGTCGTCCCCTACATGCGCGAGCGGGGAGAGGGTCGGATCATCAACGTCGGGAGCGTCGCCGGCCGGTTCCCGGTCCCGCTCGAGGGCGCCTACTGCGCGTCGAAGTTCGGCCTCCGGGCGCTCTCGGCGTCGCTACGCGACGAACTCCGACCGTTCGGCGTCCACGTCGCGCTGGTCGAACCGCCGTACGTCCGGACGCGTCAGGCCGAACGCGAGATACGGGCGAGCGAGGGCCGCGACGGTTCGCCGTACGCGTCGCTGTACGCCCGGTTCGAGCGCGCGGCCCGGAAGGAGTACCACGTGGCGCCCGGCCCGGAGGCTGTCGCCGAAACCGTTCTGGCGGCGGCGACGGTCGACGACCCCCGCCCGCGGTATCCCGTCGGGACGAGGGCCCGCCTCCAGGGGATGCTGGGAGGACTCCCGCCGGGACTCCGCTACCGACTGTGGGCCTGGAACGCCGACCTGTAGCCCCGGGATCACCGGTACCGCGGACGGGCGACTCGCCCGGTCGAGCGTGCCCTCATACGGTCGTGCGTACCGATGTACCGGCGATCACCCGGGACGGGTCGGTCATCGTCGGTAACGGACTACGCACGACCGTATCACAGTTCGGCCGCCAGTTCCTCCGCGACCAGCCGCCCCAGCGCCGACTTCGACCCCTCGAACTCCCGGGTCGAGTCCGCGCGGACGAGCACGGCCCGGGTCTTCTCCCCGCCCATCACGTCGGCGTGGTTGCCGACGACGAACGCCAGATCCACCCGTTCGAGCGTCTCGCGGGCCCGCTCGACCAGCGCGGTCTCCCCGCCCTGCGTCTCGGCCTTGAACCCGACGATAGCGAGGTCGGGATGGGCCTCGCGGACCGTGTCGATGAGCTTCGGCGTCGGCGTCAGTTCGAGAGCGAGCTCATCCCCCGACTTGATCTTCTCCGGGCTCGCCTCCACGGTGTAGTCCGAGATGGCCGCCGCGGAGACGAGCGCGTCGGCCCCGTGCTCCTCTATGCTCGCCGAGACCGCGTCCAGCATCTCGGCGGCGGACTCCGCGTGGCGGACCTCGGCGTACCCCACCTCGGGCCCGTCGTGGACGAGCACCACGTCGGCGCCGGCGACGTGACAGGCCCGCGCGACCGCCCTGCCGGTCTTGCCCGACGAGCGGTTCGTCAGGACTCTGATGGGATCGATGCGTTCGCTCGTCGCGCCGGAGGTGACCACCACGGTACGGCCCGCCAGCGGGTTCGGCGTCGCCCGACGGGCCGTCTCGGTGACGATGTCCCCCTCGGCGGCGATCTTCGCCTTCCCCTCC
>JBEPXB010000543.1:0-2783 GCA_041642135.1 Halobacteriales archaeon
CGGAGACGAGCGTGACCTCCTCGCCGACCTCGGCGACGACGCCGGCGTTCTCGTGGCCGAGCGTCATCGGCAGGTCCTGTGGGGCGTACTCGGTCCACATCCCCTCGATGATGTGGTTGTCGGTCTGGCACCAGCCCGCGCCCTCGACGTCGACGATCACGTCGGTCGGGGCGGTCGCCTCGGGCCGGTCGACCTCGTCGATGCTGAGCGCCTCGCTCATGTCGTCGGTGTACCGGTGGAGCCTGGCTGCCTGCATGGCGTCGTCGGCTTCGCGCTCCGGGAGTGAAAACCCTCTCCCGGTGGGCTGTCCTCGGGAGGCCGATCACATGGTCGGTCATCCACCGGACCGGGGTTCCGGGTGTCCCGAACGAAACTGACCTTTTTATTCACTGTCGTGATACTCGAACCGATGGTTTCCGCGCGCGCCGTCGGTGCCGGCGTCCTCTCCTTTCCGGCAGTAGTCGCCTGGGCCGCGCTGGCAGAGCCGTTCGTGCTCCTCCTCGTCGGGTTCGTCCCCGGCGCCGTAGCCGGGGCGCTGGCCGACCCCGGCGGTCGGTCCGGGCTCGCCCACGGGCTGCTCGTCGGCGGGCTCTGTACGCTGCTGTTCTGGGGGCTGCTCCTCGGGTGGGTGACGCTCTCACCTCCCGAGCACGTCGCGCCGGGGTTCGGTCTCTCGGTGGTTCTACTGGGTGCGTTCGGACTCGCCGCGGGTAGCGAGGCAGCCGTGGGTGGACTGGCGGTCGGTCTCGTTCGGCGGTGACGGTCCTACCGACGCGCCCGCAGTTCCTCGCGCAGGTCCTCGAGGTTCATCCCCTTCATCGACAGCAGGACGAGCAGGTGGTAGACGATGTCGGCGGCCTCGTGGGCGAGCTCCTCGCGGTCGTCGTCCTTCGCGGCCAGCAGGAGTTCGGTCGTCTCCTCGCCGAGCTTCTCCAGCACGGCGTTCTCGCCCTTCTCGTGGGTGAACAGCGACGCCGTGTACGACCCCTCCGGGAGCTCCGCCTTCCGGGACTCGATGACGTCGAACAGCTCGTCGAGGACGGCGTCGGTCCCGTTTCCCCCCTCGGCCGTGGCATCGTCCCCCTCGCTCATCCGAGCACCTCCCTGATGTCCCGGAGTTCGGCGAACTCCGCGGGGTCCTCGCGGCCCTCCTCGAACACCTCCTCGCTCACCTCGACGGGGACGTTCGTCCGCGCGGCCATCGCCAGCGAGTCGCTGGGGCGGGCGTCGACGACGACGTCCTCGCGCGGGGTGTTGAGGTGGAGGTCGGCGATGTAGGTGCCGTCGCGGAGTTCGGAGACGACGACGCGGTCGACTCGGCCGCCGAGCTCCTCGATGATGTCCAGCGTGAGGTCGTGGGTCATCGGCCGACCGATGTCGATGGCGTCGACGCCGTGGGCGATGCTCCGGGCCTCGTCGACACCGACGAAGATCGGGAGGACGTCCGTCTCCCCCTCGACCGAGAGGACGGCGACGGGGACGGGTCCGTCGGGGGTTCCGGCGACGCGGACCGCGTCGATCTGTGCGCGCATACCCGGGACGACGGTCGGCCGGGCCAAAAGCGGGGCGGTCGTCGAACGGGGTGGTGGGCCGACGGTCGGGATCCGGTACGACCGGCGTCGGCCCGGATCAGGGGCGAAGCGTCGCCGTCTCCGACTCGAAGAACGCGAGGTCGTGGACCCGCGGGTCGTCGGTGAGTTCGGGGTGGAACGAGGTGCCGACGACGGGGCCGTCCCGGACGGCGACCGGGCGGTCCTCCCAGGCGGCCAGCACCTCCACGCCGTCGCCGACTTCGTCGATGACGGGCGCGCGGATGAACACGGCCGGGAACGGCGAGTCGAGGCCCGCGACGTCGAGCGGGGCCTCGAAGGAGTCGGCCTGCCGGCCGAACGCGTTTCGGTCGACGGTCACGTCGAGGATCCCGAGTTCGTCGACGCGGTCGTCCTTGGCGTCCCGCGCGGCGACGATGAGGCCGGCGCAGGTCGCGAGGACGGGTTTGTCGGCCGCGACGTGCTCGCGTATCTCCTCGGCGATGCCCTCCCGACGGAGATGTCTGGAGATGGTCGTCGACTCCCCGCCGGGCATCAACAGGAGGTCGGCGTCGGGGACGTGTCCGGACGTCCTGACCTCGCGGACCTCGACCTCGTGGCCGTGTGTCGCGGCGGCGCGACGGATCGCCGCGGCGTGTTCGGAGACGTCGCCCTGGACGGCGACGACGGCCGCTGTGAGTTGCATACACCGATCTGAACGCGGGGGAGCAAGAATCCGCTGGAACCGGTCGATGAAGCCGGGCGCGACGCGCATCTACGGTGGCGCACGGAGGCGGTACCGTGCGGTTGCGGTCGGGCTAGTACACTCATCCGAGGCGCGCTTCGCGTGCCGAGGGAGGTCAAAAAGTGGTTGGTCAGGCCGCCACCGCGTTCAGTATCTGGACGAGCGCGCCGAAGAGGACGCCGAAGGCGACGACCGTCTTCGGGTCGATGGTCGGCGCGTTGCGGTCCTCGCTGTCGAAGTAGCGGACCAGTCCCGCACTGGACATCAGTCCGCCGCCGCCCTGACTGCTCATGTCCCGTTCTGGGGTCCACCGCCGCGTAAGCTTTTCGACCCGGTCGCCGCCTGTGGGGTCGTTGCCCCTGGAGTCCGAGGAGCGTCGGGCGCCCGCGTTGCGCGACTGGGAAACCCTTATGCGCGACGGTAGTGAACTGGGTGGTACAGTTATGACCGTCAGCCTCAAGGACTTCTACGCGGATTGGTGTGGCCCCTGCAAGACACAGGACCCGATC
>JBEPXB010000544.1:0-2774 GCA_041642135.1 Halobacteriales archaeon
GTATGACCTACCAGCCCGAATCCGTCTGGGAGTTCAGCATCGCCGACAACGTCACGTTCGGGGTCGGTGCGGTCGAGGAGGTCTCGGACGTCGTCGCGGAGTGGGACGCGTCGTCCGTCCTCGTGGTGACCGACAGCGGGGTCGCCGACGCCGGCATCCTCGACACGGTCACCGGGGAACTCGGCGACGTGGAGCACGCCGTCTTCGACGGGGTCGAACCCGACCCCTCGCTCGACGTGTTCGAGGACGCCGTCGAGGTGGCGGCCGAGGCCGACCCGGACGCGGTCGTCGGCGTCGGCGGCGGCAGTTCGATGGACGTCGCGAAGACCGTGGGCGTGGTCCACGAACACGGCGGGTCGGTGCTCGACTACGTCGCCCCGCCGACGGGCGGGGGCGAACCCATCCCGGGTCCGGGCGTCCCGACCGTGTGTCTCCCGACCACCGCGGGGACGGGCTCGGAAGTCTCACCGGTATCGGTCATCTCGCTTCCCGGCGAGGACCTGAAGGTCGGCATCTCGAGCCCACACCAGCGGCCCGACGTCGCGCTCGTCGACCCTGGGCTGACGGTGACCCTGCCGCCGGGGCCGACCGCCTCCTCCGGCGTGGACGCGCTCTCGCACGCCATCGAGGCGTACACCACCAGACGATTCGACGCGAAGCCGAGGCCCGAGAGCCGGAGCGACCGCCCGGACTACAACGGCCGGTCGGCCCTCACCGACGCGCTCGCTCACCGCGCCATCGAGCTCGTCGGGAACAACCTCCGGGACGCCGTCGACAACGGCCACGACCTGGAGGCCCGCCGCGCGATGGCGCTCGGGAGCTTGCTCGCCGGTGCCGCGTTCACCAACGCGGGCGTCGGGGCGACCCACGCCATCGCGATGGCCGCGGGGGCCATCCACCACACCCCCCATGGGGTCACCATCGCGCTCGCCATGCCGGCGGTGATGCGGTTCAACGCGACGAGCGCCCCCGACAGGTACGCCGAGATCGCTCGACTCCTCGGCGAGGACCTGACCGCCACGGGCAGGCACGAGGCCGCGGAGGCCGCGGCCCGCGGCGTCGAGCGGCTCGCCGCGGACGTCGGCATCGACGGCGGGCTCTCCTCGCTCGGACTCGAGCCGGACGACGTGGGACACGTCGCCGAGCGGGCGAGCAAGCTCGAGCGGTTGACCGTCGGGAACCCCCGGCGAATCGGCCGCGAGGACCTCGAAGCGATCATCCGGGACGCCCTCTGAGCGGATCGGATCCGACCGGACGCCGGGCATCCCTCGGGGAGAAATTGGGAACGGCGACACGTGGACACGGGTGTCGCCGTGGTGGTGATGAGACCGCGAACGAAACCGATCCCCGACGGGGGGCCTCGGAGGGGATCGGCGTCGACTACCCGTCCCCCGCCTGGGCCTCGACCTCCTCCGGCCCGTCGTCCTCGCCGTGTTCGCCGTGGTCGTGGCCGTCGTGACTGTGGTCGTGGCCGTCGTTGTCGTGGTCTTCGTGGTCGTGGCCGTCGTGGTCGTGGCCGTCGTCGTTCGAGTTCCCGGGGCTGCCCCGCCAGTTGTCGAAGTCCTCCATGTTCTTCAGATTATCGCGCTCCTCGAACCCCTCGACGGCCCGCCGGAGGTCCTCCTGGGTGAGCGTCGTGCGCTCCTCGGTCAGGGCGTCGAGCACCGCTTCGCGGAGGACGAGCCGGAGGTCGCTCCCGGTGAGCCCCTCGGTCAGCTCGGCGAGTTCGTCGGGGTCGAACCCGTCGATGGTCATCCGGCGGGTGACGACCCGGAGGATGTCCGAGCGCATCCCCGAGTCCGGCTTCGGGAAGTTGACGATCTCGTCGAACCGGCGCCAGGCGGCCGCGTCGAGCTGGTCGGGGTGGTTCGTCGCGCCGATGAGGAGCACGTCGTCCTGGATGAGCGAAATTTCGTCGATGGACTTGAGCAGCGTGTTCACCGCGCGCTTGATGGCCGCGTGCTCGTCCGACGAGCGGGTCTTCGCGACGAAGTCGAACTCGTCCATGAAGAGGATACACGGGGAGAGCCGTTTCGCGACCTCGAACGTCTTGTCGACGTTCTTGGCCGTCTCGCCGAGGTACTGGCTCGTGATCATCGACAGTTTGACCTCGACGAACGGGAGTTCGAGTTCGCGGGCGAGCGCCCGCGCGACGCTGGTCTTCCCCGTCCCCGGGGGGCCGACGAACAGGAGCTTGCCGATCTCCCGGAGGCCGATCTCCGCGAGGTAGTCGCGGTGCTCGATCGCCTTGACCACCTTCTGGATCTCGTCCTCCTGGTCCTCGGTGAGCACCAGGTCGTCCATCGTCATCTCGACCTCCTCGGGGGCGCGAACCTCCACGAGGTCGAGCATCTCCTCGTCGTCCTCGTCGAACATCTCCTCGAGGAGGGAGTCGATCCAGACGCGATCGGCGTGGATGGGGCGGTTGGCGGCGCGGGAGCGCTCGTAGTCCACCTCGACCTCCTCGCCGAGCGCGAAGGCGAGCGTCGGGTTCTCGAAGACCCGGTCGGCGTCGGCTCGCCGGAGATACCACTGGACGGCCATCTCGCGGTCGGTGAGTTCGATGGTACCGGAGAAGTCGTCGCGGTCGGTGAACATGAGCCCCGAGACCGCCTCCCAGGGCCGGTCGACGCCGGTCGCGGCCGCCGCCGTGTTCCCCGTCGTCGCCAGGGGTCGCTCGACCTCGCCGTCCGACCAGAAGACCCGGCGGTACTGCGGCGGGAGGTCACGCTCGTCCAACTGCGTGTACTCTGAGTAGAACTCCGCCGTCAGGA
>JBEPXB010000545.1:0-2765 GCA_041642135.1 Halobacteriales archaeon
GGTCAGTTCGCGGGTCGAGGGGCGCGTCGCGACGGTCGCATACCGGCTCTTCGGCACCGTCCGCATCGAGGCCGACGCCGGGCGGCGCCGCCGCCTCCGGATGGCCGGGATCGGGACGCCCTACCGCGTGTACGCGAGCGAGACCTACCTGTACGCGACGGCGGCCGCGCTCGTCGGGACGGTGACGGGGATCTACCTCGGCGCTGCCGTCGTTAGGCTCGTCGGCGTGGCCGCGCTCGCCGAGCGGATCCCCGACGGGCCGTTCCGGTCGATGCCTGCCGTGCTCCTCTCGCTCTCGGTTCAGCAGTTCCTCGTCCTCGCGCTGGCGAGCGTCGGCGTCGGTACGCTCGCGGCCGGAGCAGTCTACGTCCTCCGGTGGCAGCTCCCGGCGTTCCGCGCGGACACCCGCCGGCGGCACATCGACGCGGCGATGCCCCGGACCGTCGCGTTCGTCTACGCCCTCTCGCGCGGCGGGATGTCGTTCCCGGACGTGATGCGCGCGCTCTCGGCCAATCGGGGCGTCTTCGGCGCGGCCGCAGAGGAGATGACCTCCGGGGTCCGGGACGTCGACCTGCTCGGGGCGGACGTCGTAACGGCGATCCGCGACCTCTCCCGGCGAACGCCGAGCGACGGGTTCCGGAACTTCACGGAGAACCTCTCCTCGGTCCTCCAGTCCGGTGGGGCTCTCTCGCAGTTCCTGGAGGCCGAGTACCGCCGCTACCGCGACGAGGCCGAGGAACAGCAGGAGGCGATCCTCGAACTGCTCGCCGCGACGGCCGAGGTGTACGTCACCGTCGTCGTCGCGGGGATGCTGTTCCTGATCACCATCCTGCTCGTCATCGGGCTGACGAGCGGCGACACGCTCGTCCTCGTCCAGCTCATCACCTACGTCGTCCTGCCGGCGACGAACGTGCTGTTCCTCGCGTACCTCTCGGAGATGACCCAGCCCCTCCGGGCGGGCCGGGACCGGACCGAGCCCGACCGGGCGACGGCGTCCCCCGCACGCGGCGTGCCGCGGGCGGTCTCGTCCGGGGAGACGACCACCGACGGTGGAGCGGTCACCGACGGCGGGACGGTCGCCGACCGTGGAGCGGGCGTCGATGGGACGTCGGCTACCGCGACCGACGACGCGGCGGACCGGGGGCGGCTGCGGGCGTACCAGCGGCTCCGGTCGGTCCGTGAAACCCTCCGGAGGCCCCTCCGCTCGCTCCTCTCCCGTCCCGAACTGGTGTTCTACGTCGCGGTGCCGTTCGCGCTGGGGTACGTCCTCGTGACCCTCCCGTCGGCGTTCGACGGCGGGTTCTCCGCCGATGCCGTCGACGACGCCATCGTCGGGGCGGCGCTGATCGTCCTCGGATCGTACGCGCTGTTCTACGAGGCCGGGAGCCGGCGACTCGGTCGGATGGAGACCGCCGTGCCCGACCTCCTGGAGCGGCTCGCGAGCCTGAACGAGGCGGGGGTCTCCGTGGTCTCGAGCTTCGACCGCGTCCGCGAGAGCGACGTCGGCGCCCTCGACGAGGAGGTCGAGCGGATCTGGCGGGACATCCAGTGGGGCGCCACCGTCTCCGAGGCACTCGAGGGGTTCGGCAGCCGCGTCGACACCCCGGCGGTCACCCGCATCGTGACGCTGCTGACGAACGCGATGCGGGCGTCGAACGACATCGGGCCGGTGCTCCGTATCGCCGCCGAGCAGGCCCGCGCCGACCTGCGGCTCCGGCGCCAGCGACGACAGGAGATGTTCACCTACCTCGTGGTCATCTACGTCTCCTTCCTCGTCTTCGTCGTCGTCATCGGGGCCATCGACTCGGTGCTCATTCCCAACCTCCCCGAGGCGCCGACGACGACGGAGGGCTACTCCGTCGGCGGGTTCCTCCAGATCGGGACCGCGGACACCGAGGGCTACCGGCTGGTGTTCTTCCACGCCGCGCTGATACAGGCCGCGCTCTCCGGGCTCGTCGGTGGACAGATGGGGGAGGGCTCCGTCAAGGACGGCGTGAAACACGCCACGATCATGCTCGGGGTCACGTACGGCGTCTTCGTCCTGCTCCAGTCGGTCACCCTCCTCGGCTGAGATGGGCCGGAACGAGGACGACGACGGCCTGATCCGGGACGAGGGTACCCCGGCGACCGACCGGAGCCGGTGCGCGGTCCGAGACACCTACGACGAGATCGCCGCGCACTTCTCGAAGACGCGGGTCAACCCCTGGCCGGAGGTGGAGTCGTTCCTCGAGGACCGGACGGGACGGCTCGGCCTCGATCTGGGCACCGGGAACGGCCGGCACGCCGGGCCGCTCACAGAGCACGTCGACCGTGTGGTCGGTGTGGACGCGAGCCGCGAACTCCTCGGCATCGCTCGCGACCGCGCAACGGAGGAGGGCTACGCCGACGATTTCGACCCGGTGGCGGGCGACGCCGCCCGGCTCCCGCTCCGGCCCCGCACCGTCGACCTCGCGCTCTACGTGGCGACGCTACACCACCTGCCCTCGCGGGCGCTCCGGCGCGAGTCGCTCTCGGAACTCGGGCGCGTCCTCGCCCCGGGCGGCGCGGCGCTCGTGACCGCGTGGAGCACGGCTCACGACCGGTTCGACGCCGATCCCGAGGACCCGGAGGGGTTCGACACGACCGTCGACTGGACGCTCCCCGGCGGCGAGACGGTCCCGCGGTACTACCACATCTACGCCCCCACGGAGTTCGAGGCCGACCTCGACGCGTCCGGGCTCTCCGTCGAGCGGTCGTTCGTCTCGAGCGGGAACTGCTACGCGGTG
>JBEPXB010000546.1:0-2753 GCA_041642135.1 Halobacteriales archaeon
CGCTCACCCGCGAGATGCGCGAGGACTCCGAGCTCGCGGAGAAGATCCTCGGCGCCATGAGCGACCAGATCCCGCTCGGCCGGATGACCGAACCCGAGGACGTCGCGGGCGCGGTGGCCTACTTCGCGAGCGACGACGCCGGGTTCGTCACCGGGCAGGTGCTCTCGGTGTCGGGCGGGCTGACGATGGTCGGCTGAGCGGTCAGAGCGACCGCTCGCCCTCCGACCCCACCGTCGCCGACCACACCGGCAGCGCGGGAAGCACGGTCTCGACGGGGCCGCTGTTGAACGACCGGAACAGTTCTCGTGCGTCCGCCCCGGCGTCGCCGACCCCCGCCGCGTCGAGCGCGTCCTGGCCGAGTGCGGGCCGGTACGGCGCGCGGTCGACGAACGACTCGACGAGGTCGGTACTTCGCTCGCAGGCCGCCTCGAACCCCGGCCCTTCGAACCGCGGTTCGAGCGCGTCCCAGGCGGGTTCGAGGTAGCCCGGCCACTGGAGCAGACACCGGTAGATGCTCGGCAGGCTGTCGCCCTCGAAGCCGTGGAACGCCCGGATCTCGCCGACCGTCTCGGCGACCTCGTCGGGCACGTCGTCGGCCATCGTCGGCGCGAGCCCCCGGTCGCGGTCCAGGTGCTCGGGGAACGGCGCGGTGGCCGTCCGCTCGTCGGGGAGTTCCGGCCCGATGGGCTCCTCGTGGAGCGCCCGGTCCATCGCCTCGAACAGGACCGCGAGCCGCGGCGCCACGATGTCGAACGTGGCGACCTGTCCGCGGAGCGCCGCGTACTCGGCGGGCGGGAGCCCGGTGTCGGGCTTGCGGAGCGCCGGGAGCGATCCACCCTCCGCCTCCATCGCCGAGAGGACGGCGTCGCGGAACTCGACGGTGAGCTCGGCGAACCCGCGGGTCTCGAACAGCGGCCTGACCTGTCCCCACGCGTAGCGGGTGAACTCCGGGAGGTTCGCCATCGCCGTCCGGAAGATCCAGTTGACGATGGGCGCGCGGAAGGTGTGCTGGACGTCGTCGTAGAGCCCTCGCCGCCACCCGGTCGCCTCCAGTTCGTACAGCTGCCGGCTCGTGTCCATGCCCGCCGGTCGACGGCCGCCGGGATATAGCTCACCCGGGCTGGCGCTGCCGTCGGACGCCCGACCCGTCACGAACCCGGACGCTGGCGGTGCTGTGCCGCCCGCCCCGTCGCATCGCCAGCGCGGCGCTACCCGCCGGGCGACGGACTGTGGTACCGTTCGCTCTCGCCCGAGTGACCGACAGCGTATTGTCCCCGGCCCCGGAGCGTCCCCCCATGTCCCCCCGCCTCCCCTCCGCGGTCGGCCGGGCCACCCGGTGGCGGTGGGTGCTCTGGATCGCCCTGGCGGGCGGGTTCCTCCTCGTGAACTTCCACCGCGTCTCGACGGGCGTGCTCTCGGGGGCACTCGCGCGGGAGTTCGACACCACGGGCGCCGAACTGGGGTTCCTCCACGCCTCCTTTTTCTACATCTACGCGGCGCTACAGCTCCCCTCGGGCCTGGTCGTCGACCGGTTCGGCAGCCGCCGGGTGGCGGCCGTCGGCCTCCTCTGTATGTCCGCGGGCGTCGTCGGCTTCGCCGTCTCGGGGTCGTTCCTCCTCGCGTTCCTCTCGCGGGCGGTCGTCGGCCTCGGCGGGAGCGTCCTGTTCATCGCCACACTCCGCTTTCTCGCCAACTGGTACCGTCCGCGGGAGTTCGCGACGATGACCGGGCTGACGGTCGCCGCCGCGGGCGTCGGCGGCGTGCTCGCGACGACGCCGCTCGCGCTCGCCGTCGAGGCGACGGGGTGGCGGAACTCGATGCTCGCCGCCGCGCTCGTCGGCTTCGCGTTCGCCGCCGGCGTGACGGTCCTCGTCCGCGACCGTCCGTCGGCCGCCGGGTTCGACCCGATCGACGGCGTGACCCCGCCCGAGGGGTTCCCGGACCTCGGGACGGTCGCGTCGAACACGCAGCGGGTGCTCGCCGCCCCGTCGACCTGGCTGCTCGGGTTCGTCCTCTTCTTCCTCCTCGGGACCAACTTCACCGTCCTCGGGCTCTGGGGGGTGCCCTACATCGTCCACCTCTACGGCGTGTCGGTCCCCCGGGCTTCTGCCTACGTCCTGCTCGGGAACCTGGGCTTGCTCGTCGGCGCGCCCGCGGTCGGCTGGCTCTCGGATCGGGTCGGCCGCCGGGTACCGATCATGTTCGCCGCCGTCTGCACGTTCGTGCTCGCCTACGCGGTGATCTTTCTCACTGTGACGCCGCCGCTCGCCGTCGTCGGCGCCGTCCTGTTCGCCGCCAACTTCACTGCCGGCGGGAACGTCCTCGCCTACGCCGTCGTCAAGGAGCGCCACGCGGCCGCCGCGTCGGGAACCGTCACGGGGACGATAAACAGCATCGGCTACTTCGGCGCGGCCGTCTTTCCGGCCGCGATGGGGGCCGTCCTCGACGCCTACTGGACCGGCGAGACGGTCGCCGGCGCGCGCATCTACACCGCGCTCGGCTACCGCGTCGCGTTCGGCATCGCGGTGCTCTCCGGCCTCCTCTCGCTGGCGTGTCTGACCTGGTTCTACCTCCGGTACGTGCGCGAACCGTCCAGGAACGGGTCCGCTCCGAGTCCCGAGGCGGAGGTCGAGGCGGGCGAGGATTAGCGGCAGTGAGGACCGTCGAGCACCGACCGGATGGCTTCGAGATACGACGCCCGCGTGTGACCGAGCCGCGAGAGCCACACCTCCTGGTACTATAAATGATAAAAA
>JBEPXB010000547.1:0-2752 GCA_041642135.1 Halobacteriales archaeon
CTGCTCGGCCAGTTCGTTCGCGTCGAGGCCGTCGAGCGTGCCCACCATCCACGTCCGCCCGTCGCGCTCGACCGTCTCCTCGCGGAGGCGCTCGACCTCCGCGGTGACGAGTTCGTCCTGCAGCTCGCTCAGCTCCGCCTCGAGTTCCTCGCGGTCCCCCTGGATGCGCTCGACGGCGTCGGGGAGCCCCTGTACGCTCGTCCCGAGCGCCCGGGCGGCGGCCATCGTCGCCCGCCGGTCGGCGGCGCGGCGCTCGATACCCTCGGGCCCGACGGCGAACTCTACGCGGGTCCGCCCCTCGCCCGGATTGGACCGCTCCAGCACCGTCACCGGGCCGATCTCGCGGGTGTTCCGGACGTGGGTGCCGCCGCAGGCCGCGACGTCCCAGTCCTCGACGGTGACGATCCGGACGCTGTCGTAGCCGGAGACCCCCTCCTCGGTCTTGGTGTTGAACGCGACCTCCTCCCGGGAGAGCGCCTCCTCGCGGGGGACCGTCTCCCAGGAGACGTCCCGGGACTCCCAGACGGCGCGGTTCGTGAGCCGCTCGAGTTCGACCAGCGCCTCGTCGTCGACGTCGTCCTCCGTGGTGAGGTCCACCCTCACTTTCTCGTCGGTGATCCCGAACCCGCCGTAGCCGAGGTCGTCGAACAGCCGTCGGCCGGCGCCGTAGAGGACGTGGCTCGCGGTGTGGGCCCGCTGGCAGTAGGTCCGGAACGTCGGGTCGACGTGACAGTCGACGGTTCCGCCCGGGTCGGCGTCGAGCGTCTCGCTCAGGTAGTGGACGACGCCGTCGTCGGTCCCCTGGACGTCCTCGACGCGCACCCCGTCGATGGTTCCGCGGTCGGCCGGCTGGCCGCCGCCCTCCGGGTAAAAGTACGTCTCGGAGAGGACGATCTCTCGGCCGCCGGACTCGACGGTCGCCTCGAACGATAGCGTGTACGGCTCCTCGGGAGCCTTCGACTCGGCCATGTGCGAGTGGAAGACCCCGAGGGTCCTAAAATCAGGCCTCTTCGGACAGTTGGACGTTCAGCCGCTCCTCGAGCGCGGTGATGAGCGACCCGCCGATCCCCGCGCGGTTGGCCCGGCCCTGCTCGACGGCGAGGATGTCCGCCTCGTCGACGCCCATCTCGGCCGCCAGTTCGTCCGCCTGGAGCCCCGCCTCCTGCCGGGCCTCCTCGAGCCGGTCGCCGTAGCCCCGAACGAGGTACGGGAGCGGGTCGTCGTCGTAATCGGTCCCCTCCTCCTCCCAGTGTTTGGGGTTGCCCTTCCGGGCGTCGTCGAGCCGTGCCGCGTTCCGCGCGGCCCGGCGCTTCCGCTCGCGCTCGTCGCGGGAGCCGTCGTCCCGTGACCCGCCACCGCCCGAGCGGTCCGCGTCCTCGGCGTGGCGGGCACACTCCCCACAGACCTGGAGCCTGGCGCCGGCGACGGTCGCCACCCGGAGGTCGCGCCCCTCGGCCCCGCAGAGCTCGCAGGACCCGCCGGAGTCGCCACCGACCCCCCCGGTCGAGTACTTGGCCATACCTCGAACGATTCGATGTGGCTACTTGAACCCCGCGCTCGCGGAGAGCGAGGGCCACGGCCCGACGGAACCGGGCTCGCGAGACCCCGCGAAGTGGCTTCGCGACTGGATCGTTCGACTGGCAGCGGTGATACGGGCAGTACCGGAGCGCAGTCGACGACCACCAGCGAAACACTACTCATACGGTCGTGCGTGGTCTTTTACCGGCGCTAACCGACCGCACCCGGGTGATCGCCGGTACATCGGTACGCACGACCGTATCAGACGTCCACCCGGAACGGGGCGAACTCCTCGAGTCGGGCCGCGAGCGTCCCCATGAGCGTCGCCACCTCGTCGAGGTCCGTCGCGTCGATCACCTCGACCGGCGTGTGCATGTACCGGTTCGGCAGGCCGACGTCGAGGGTGGGCTTCCCACCCCGGGAGGTGTAGAACTTCACCGCGTCGGTGCCGCCGCCCGCGCCGGCCGCGACCAGCTGGACGTCGAACCCCTCGTCGGCGGCGACGGTCCGGGCGGCCTCGACCAGCACCGGGTGGTTCTGCGTACCCCGACCGAGCACCGGCCCGCCGCCGAGTTCGACGGGCGAGGTCTTCCCGCTCGGTGCCTCCGGGTAGTCCGTCGCGTGGGAGACGTCCACGCCGACGAAGACGTCCGGGTCCAGGTCGTAGCCGACCATCTCCGCCCCGCGAAGTCCGACCTCCTCCTGGACCGTCGAGACGGCGTACACTGTCGATTCGGTCCCGGCCTCGACGGCCCGCCGGAACCCCTCCGCCGCCGCCCAGGTCCCGGTCCGGTTGTCCATCCCGCGGGCCGCGATCCGGTCGCCGGCGAGGTCCTCGACGTCCGAACTGAAGGTGATCGGGTCGCCCACGGAGACGAGTTCGCGGACCGCCTCGCCGTCCTCGGCGCCGACGTCGACGTACTGCTTCGAGATCTCCTTCACGTCGTCCTCGTCGCCCTCGCGCAGGTGGATGGCGTTCTGCCCGATGACGCCGTGGACCCGCTCGTCCGAGGCGTGGACGGTGACGTGCTGGCCGCGCGTGACCGTCCGGTCCGACCCGCCGATCCGGGAGAGTCCGAGGAACCCCTCGTCGGTTATCTCCCGGACCATCAGCCCGATCTCGTCGGCGTGGCCCGCGAGCGCGACCGACTTCTTCCCGCTCCCCTCGTGGACCGCGACGGCGTTCCCGTAAGCGTCGGTCCGGACCTCGTCGGCGAACGGCTCGACGTAGTCG
>JBEPXB010000548.1:0-2751 GCA_041642135.1 Halobacteriales archaeon
GGTTCGACTGGGTCATCGCGGGCGTCGACAGCCGGAACCTGCTCGCCGCCTCGCAGTCGACCAACGAGGCGTTCGAACGCGCCGTCGAGCGCCGGGACGGGTAGGCCCGACGCCACCCCCGACGCCACCCCCGACGCCGACTACGACCCCACTCTCGTCTACGGCGGGACCCCCGCTCCCGTCCCGGGACGGGCAGGCTTTTAAACGCAAGGTCCATGCCGTCGGGCATGAAGCTCGGACGCGACGAGCCCGGGTACGACGCGGTCGATCCCGGGGAGTGGTCCATCGTCGACGCGGACGCCAGGGAGTACGTCCGACGCGCGACGCGGGAGGTCGCGTCGCTCGTCCGGACGACCTACGGCCCGCGCGGGATGGAGAAGCAGCTCCGGACGAAGGACAGGAAGGGCAACCCGGAGACCGTCCACACCTCGGACGCGGGCGAGATCATCGACGGCATCCAGCGGGCCCAGGGGTTCACCCACCCCGCGGCCGCGCTGTTCGTCGACGCGGTCGGGTCGATGCAGCGCGGCCTCCACGACGGCGCCACGACGGCTATCCTGTTGACGGATGCGCTGGTCGAGCACGCCCTCGAACTCGTCGAGGAGGGGGTCCACCCGGGGACCGTCGCCGTGGGGTACGCCATCGCCGCCGGGCGGGCGGGCCAGGTGCTCGACGAGCTCGCCCGACCGGTCGAGCCCGACGACGCGGCGCTCCTCCACGACGTCGCAACGACCGCGATGGCGGGCGAACTCGACGAGTCGACCCGCGAGCGGTACGCCGACCGCGTGGTCGAGGCCATCGAGGGGCTCGCAGCGGTCTCGGAGGACTGGATCGACACGGACGACGTGAAGGTGCTGGCGGGCCCCGGCGAGCCGGGCGGGCTGACCCGCGGCCTGATAATCAGGCGGTACCAGGAGGAACTGGGCGCGGGCGAGGAGGCCGAACGCGAGCAGAACTGGTCGATCCGGGACAAGGTCGACTGGGAGTTCGACTGGTCGCTCATGGAGCCCCGGGAGGACGTCACGGTCGCGCTCATGGACCGGGAGATCGACTTCGAGCGGTCGGCCACCTCCTTCGGCGGGGACGGGGCTGAGGAGAACCGGAAATCCGGCGTGGACATCCGGTCGCTCGAGGACTTGGAGGCGTACCGGGCGGGCCGCGACGACCGGATCGGGGAGACCGCCGATCGGCTGGCCGACCTCGGCGTCGATATCTTCGTCTCGCAGCCAGAGGTGGACGAGGAGATCGTCTTCGCGCTGGAGGAGCGGGGCATCGCCGTCGTCGACGAGGTCGAGTACCCGCTGTCGGACGTCTACCGGCTGGCACGGGCCAGCGGCGGCGAGGTGGTCGCGAACGTCGACGACCTGACGGCCGAGCGCCTCGGCACCGTCGGCAGGGTGAGCGAGCGGCGCGTCGGCGACGAGAAGTGGACGGAGTTCGGGGACTGCCCGGGCGGGGTGTTCACGCTGGTCGTCGACTCCGAGACCCCCAGCGAGCGCGAGCGCCGCGAGCGGATCGTCGACGACGCCATCGAGGTGACGGGGACGGCCGCGGTCGACCGCCAGGTGCTGCCCGGCGCCGGCGCGGCGGCCATGGCGGTCGCGACCGACCTCCGGTCGTACGCCGACTCGGTCGAGGGTCGCGAGCGGCTGGCGGTCGAGGCGTTCGGCGACGCGCTGGTGGACCTCGTCCGGGTGCTCGGCGAGAACGCGGGCACCGACCCGCTCGACGCCGTCGCGACCCTCCGGTCGGCCCACGCGGCGGTCGACGGACCGGCGACGCTCGGGATCGGACCCGACGGCGAGGTACCGATCGACGCCTGGGAGGCCGGCGTCGTCGAGCCCCGCCGGGTCTTCTCGCAGGCCGTCGAGACGGCGCGCGCGACCACGGAGCGGCTGACGACCATCGACGCCGTGCTCCACCCCGGGGTCGACCTCGGGAAGTTCGTCTCGGAACCCCACCGCGAGTAGGGCCGGTCGGGGTGCGGTCCCGACTCACCGCCGCACACCTGCACCTATATGTGGCCGGCGACGGCAGGGTCGCCATGACCTACCGCGTCGCGGTCGTCGGAACCGGCCCGGGCAGAGAGGTCGACATCAGCGGGCGGAGCCACGCGTTCGCATACGAGCACGCGGACGCATACGCGACCCACGAGGACTGCGAGATCGTCGCCTGCGCCGACATCGAGCGGGAGTACGCCGAGCGGTTCGCCGACGAGTTCGACATCCCCTCCTCGGGGGTCTTCGAGGACCACGAGTCGATGCTTTCCGCGGTCGATCCCGACCTCGTGAGCGTCTGTACGCCCATCCCGACACACGCGCCCATCGTCACGGACTGCGCCGAGGCGGGCGTGACGGCCGTCCACTGCGAGAAGCCGATGGCGGACACCTGGGGTGCGGCCCGGGAGATGGTCGAGGTCTGCGAGGCGGAGGGGGTAGCCCTGACGTTCGGCCACCAGCGCCGGTTCGGCGACCCGTTCCGGCGGACGAAGGAACTGCTCGACGACGGCGTCGTCGGCGACCTCGAACGGATCGAGATCTCGTGGGGCAACTTCTTCGACAACGGGACCCACTCGCTCGACCTCGCGGCGATGTTCAACGACGAACACCCCGCGGAGTGGGTGATGGGACAGGTCGACTACTCGAAGGACCACGTCCGGTACGGGGTTCCCACCGCGGACCACGCGTTCGTCTCCTGGCAGTACGAGAACGGCGTCCACGGCATCGCCGCGACCGGGGACGACGTGCCGCT
>JBEPXB010000549.1:0-2743 GCA_041642135.1 Halobacteriales archaeon
GCCTCGGTCCCCGTCTCGCCCTCCTCGTCGCCGGTCCCCGACCCAGCATCGACCTCCGCCCCGGGCTCCTCGCCCCCGGGCGGCGTGATCGACGAGACGACCTCGCGGACCACCTCTGCGGGGGTGACGTCGCCGAGTTCGGCGTCGGTCGAGAGGACGAGCCGGTGAGCCAGCACGGGTTCGGCGAGCGCCTTCACGTCGTCCGGGATGACGTACTCCCGGCCGTCGACCGCGGCCCGGGCCTTCGAGGCGTTGAGGAACGCGATCGCCGCACGCGGGGACGCGCCGTGTTCGGTGTCCGTCGACTCGCGCGTCCCCGCCACGAGGTCGAGGATGTACCCCTTGACCGCGTCGCTGACGAACACCTCGCGGACGGCCTCGCGTGCCTCGACGATGTCCTCGGGCGTGACGACCTGCTCGACGTCCTCCGGGCCGAGGTCGGGGTCGGCGTCGAACCGGTCGAGTAACTCCGATTCGGTCTCGCGGTCGGGCAGGCCGACGACGAACCGGAACTGGAAGCGGTCGCGCTGAGCCTCCGGAAGATCGAACGTCCCCTCCATCTCTATGGGATTCTGCGTGGCGATGACCGCGAACGGGTCGGGCAGGTCGTGGGTGTCGCCCTCGATGGTCACCCGTCGCTCCTGCATCGCCTCCAGCAGCGCGGACTGGGTCTTCGGCGTCGCCCGGTTGATCTCGTCGGCGACGACGACGTTCGCGAACACGGGCCCCTTCTGGAGGTCGAACTCGCCGGTCGCCTCCCGGTAGACGTGAGTCCCCGTCACGTCCGCCGGCAGGACGTCTGGGGTCATCTGGATGCGCTTGTAGTCGAGGCCGGTCGCGCGGGCGAACAGGTTCGCCATCGTCGTCTTCGCGACCCCGGGAACCCCCTCCAAGAGGACGTGGCTCCGCGTGAGCAGCGCGACCGTCAGCCCGTCGACGACGTCCTCGTTCCCGATCAGGACCTTGCCGGTCTCCTCGCGAACGGCCCTGGCGACCGCCTCGGGGTCACTCATCCTCTCGGCGTTCGTCGCGGGCCGGTAAAACACCTTGCGCAACGCGACGGACGCGCGCCTCGTCCCAGTCCGGGTGGCGACGCCGGACGTACGCGGCCAGCGCGTCGGCGTCGATCCCCGGCGAGGCTGGCCGGTCGCCCTCGCGGCCGGCGGCCCACGGGAGACGAGCGAGCGCCGTCGCCCCGAGACGGTCGATCCACCCGACCCCCCACGCGCCGACGAGCGAGAGAACGACGACGGCGAGGCCGAACCCGAGGACGGGCGAGGACCGGACGGCGATGAGCGCGGCCGACAGCGGCGGCACCGTCGAGCCCGAGGCGTCCAGCAGGACCCGCTCGCCCGACCCGAGGAGGTTGCGGGCGAACCGCCGGTTCCCCTCGCGCTCGAGCATCGCGTTGAGGAACAGGCTGGGGTCCGAGACGGCGACCACCCGACCTTCGCCGACGGGTTCGACGGCGACCACCGGGCGGGCACCGAGCGACTCGTCCGGGTCGATCGTCCCGTTGCCGTTCGTGTCGAGGTAGGCGAACGGGGAACTCCGGACGAGGACCGTCGCGTTCGCCCCCGGTTCGAGCGCCGTCCCGTAGTTGAGCGTGAGCGGGCCCACGCCCTCGGTGTAGGGGGTCGCGCTCCGGTTCGTGACGCCGGTCGCGACCGGCATCGCGGGCGAGCGCCACGCCGAGCGCTCGTCGCGGAGGAGCGCGCCGTCGAAGCGGGTTTCCGCGCCCACGGAGGCGAGGAGCGGGCCGCCGTTCGGCCCGAAGTCCTCGGCGACGACGAGCGTCCCGCCGGCACGGACGAACGCGCGGACGCGGGCCGCTTCGCGGTCGGTGTACGCCCGGTCGGGCGAGAGGACGACCGCCACCGTGGTGTCGGGGTCGACCGTCGCGTACCGGCTGGTGTTCACGACCACCGCCGGTTCGGCGCCGGTCTCCTCGGCGATCCCGCGGAGTTCCGAGGTCCCCTCCCAGCCCGGGTTGTAGACGCCGAACGACGACGCCGAGGTGGTGCCGGCGACGACGACGCCGAGGAGCACCGCGAGCGCGAGACCGGCGAGGAGGAGCCGCGGGTAGTCGAGGCCGGAGTCGGCATCGGCGTCCGTGTTCGCACTGACGAGAGGGGACGAGCGGTCGGGCGTCACAGCAGCCCCCGTGGAACGTTCCCCGCCAGCCGCCGGACGAAGAGGACGATGAAGGCGGCCAGTCCGGCGTACGCCAGCCAGCGGAGCCGCCGGCGCCACCGCGGGGTGACGGTCACCGGCTCGGTCGCGGTCGTCAGCACGAGCAGGCCGACCAGCGCCGCGAAGAAGAACAGGTCGTACTCGAGGAGTCCGAGGGTCACGAGCAGGAGGGCGGCCCCGAGCATCCACGCTACCTGTGCGCGGACGAAGCGAAGCCGCCGTCGACTCGTCACGTGGACCCCGTCGGCACGGGCACACATGGCTCTGACGGACGCGAGCGCGGACGTGGCGGGAAATCCCGCAAACCGCCACATAGAACGGGCACACACCGCCCCACGGTACGGGACTCGACCGACGGAGCTATCCGGCTCGTGATGCTACCGGGTGGTAATGTGGCCGTGGGGACACGCCGCCCTCGGGTATCTACTCTACGCCCTCTACGTCTGGGTCCGGACCCGCGAGGCGCCGACCGGGCGGGGCGTCCTCGCCCTGCTCGTCGGGACGCAGACCCCGGACCTGATCGACAAGCCGCTGGCGTGGTACCTCGACG
>JBEPXB010000550.1:0-2741 GCA_041642135.1 Halobacteriales archaeon
TGACCCTCGCCCTCGCGACCGCCGGCTGCGTCGGTACCGAGACGGGGACGCCCACGGCCTCCACCGAGACGACGACATCCACGGCCACGCCGCTCCCGCAGGGAAGCGTCGACGTCCCCGACGGACCGAAGGAGCCCCCAGAGCGTCCGGCGGTGTTGAACGAGTCCTCCGTGCGCGAGTACGTCAGGGCCTTCGAATACCGCATCGCCTACAACTCCCTCTGGACGAGCGAGTACACCGAGGTGACTCTCGCCTGTCGCGTGGACGACGTCTCCGAACGCCCGTGGGGGTACGGGGCCGTCGTCACGTGTACGGGTCATTCGGACACGAACGTCCCGGAGAACGCGACGGTGACCCCTGCACCGCACGGCGACTGGTTCACGCAGTCCTACCGGTACCGGGTGAGCGAGAACGCGACGCACCGACACCAGGTAGAGCCCCGCGACCCCGTCTCCTGACGGGAGCGGCGGCTGTCGCCCGGGCGATCAGCTCAGAGCAGTCGGCGGAGCCGCCCGAGGATCCCCCCGCCACCCACGCGCTTCCCGGCGAGATGTGCGAGGATGTCGTCCGTGTCGTTCGGGACGGGCTCCGGTTCCGAACCGGCCTCGGCGGCCGCCTCGGGGTCCTTCAGCAGGTGGCCCGTGGTGAGACAGACGACGTCCTCTCCGTCGCCGACGACGCCCCGATCGCGGAGTTCGCGGAGGCCGGCGACGCTCGCCGCGGAGGCCGGTTCGACGCCCACCCCTTCCTCGGCGAGGTCCCGCTGGGCGCGGGTGATGGCCTCGTCGCTCACCGCGACGGCCGTCCCGCCCGTCTCGCGGATGCCCGGGAGCGCTTTGGGGGCGTTGACCGGGTTGCCGATGCGGATGGCGGTCGCGCGCGTCTCGACGTCCTCCCAGCGGCGGGTCTCCTCCAGCCCCTCCTCGATCGCCTCGACCATCGGCGCGGCGCCCTCGGCCTGGACGCCGGTGAGCTTCGGGACGTCGCCCGGCGCGAGGTCGCCCCCGCGGACCATCTCGCGGAAGCACTTGTAGAGCGCGGCGGTGTTGCCCGCGTTGCCGACAGGGAGGACGATCCGGTCGGGGAACCGGCCCTCGTCGGCGTAGAACTCCTCGAGGATCTCGAGGCCGATGGTCTTCTGGCCCTCCAGGCGGAAGGGGTTGAGCGAGTTCAGCAGGTAGGCCTCCCCGCGGTCGGCGAGGTCCTGCACCCGGTCCAGGCAGGCGTCGAAGTTCCCGTCGACCTCGAGGATGCGCGCGCCGTGGAGCGCCGCCTGGGCGACCTTCCCGGCGGCGACTTTACCTGCCGGAAGGAGCACGAGCGTCTCCAGGTCGGCGCGACCGCCGTAGGCGGCGAGCGCCGCCGAGGTGTTCCCCGTCGAGGCACACGCGAGGCGGTCGACGCCCAGCTCCTGGGCGACCCGCACCCCGACGGTCATCCCGCGGTCCTTGAAACTCCCCGTCGGGTTCATCCCCTCGTGTTTGATCCGGAGGTTCCGGACGCCCACGTCGGATTCGAGGCGGGGGACGTGGTGGAGTGGGGTGTCGCCCTCGGGGAGCGAGAACGGCGCTCCGGCGGCTTCACCGCCTCCGTCCGAGGCGCTTCGCGGCTCGCTTCCCTCGAAGGGGAGCGCCGCGGCGTAGCGCCAGACGCCGCTCCCGGCGAACTCATCGAACGTCGGATACGTGTCGTACCGGACCTCGAGGAGCGAACCGCAGTCCGGGCAGGTGTAGATGATCTCCTCGTAGGGGGCGTGGGCCGCGCCGCACTCGATACAGGCCAGCCAGACGCCGTCCTCGGCGCACTCCGGGACCGAGGGGGCCGTCGGGAGTTCGAGGTCTGCCATTGACGGCGCGACGGGGAGCGCGGGGAAAAACCGGTCGGTTGGCCTCGTCGACACCCTCCGATATCGATGGGACGTGGGTGCTGACTGCAGGGGGAAGATTAAGCACGTACAGAGACCCGACCAGACCAGTTCGATGAGCAGCCGGGAGGAGGTACGTGACTCGATCGGGTGATCGGTTTCGGAGCGAACAGGGATCACTCTCACGACTCCCCGTACGCTCGCTCCCAGAGCTCCTGACAGTCGAGTGGCTCTAACACTGGCGGAGGTACGCGGGTGATGCCGGTGGACGTGATCACGAGTTCCCCCATCGGATACCGCATCTCCGTTTCTTCCCATTCGAAGTGGTCGTCGAACCGGTCCGTCCGGACGTCCGCCCGGTAGGTGCCGAAGACCCGATCGAACGAGGCCGTTCGGGCATCTGCGTCGGGAGGGATCGACAGTGTCTCTTCGAGGACGGTCTCGGATTGCCGGCGTCGAACCACACGGATCTCGACAGTAACCCGGTCGTCGGTATCGTTTGCCACGACGAGGGGCTCGGGCCCCCAACTCGGGATCGTCGGGTCTACCTCGAGAGTGGTCGTCCGCCCGTCCCGATCGACAGTTGCCACGTAGTACGTCTCGTCGTCCCCCTCGTCCTCCGCGAGATACGACTCCGAGAGGGGCATCACGTGTGGGAGGTACAGCTCGTCGTTCGTCTCGTATCGTCCCTCTTCGAGGGCGACTGCAGCTTCCTCCCGGGCAGGATCCGGCAGGTTCTCGATCCGGATCACCAGCTTCTCACACTGCTCGAACTCGTCGGGAGCGGGGGGCGAGGGCTGATCCGGCGCTCCAGGAGGGGTCGGAGATGGCGTCGGACTCACGTCGGTGTCGTCGGACCTGGGAGTCGACGGTGGGC
>JBEPXB010000551.1:0-2735 GCA_041642135.1 Halobacteriales archaeon
TCGTGGATGGGCTCGGTCGTCGGGGGTGCGAAGTGTGGGAGTTGGAGAGGGGGCGGACGGGAGTATGCCGGGCACCGGGCGACCCGGCGTGGTGCGGCGGGCGTCGTTGATCGCCTCTGCGACGAGAAAAGCGTCGCATCGGCAATAGTTCGTTGGCCGTGCCCCCGTATAAACCCTCGGCTTCGTATCGAGGCCTGAACCGTCCGCCCGGGCTACCGATCCCGACGAACCGGGAACGACTCGCGGCCCCGCTCGACCCGCCCCGGGTCGACCGTCGCCCGCACCAGCGCCGGGTCGTCGCCGGCGCTCGCCAGCGGCGTCCCCCGGGGGTCGTACACCGCGGACCGGCCGAGCAGCGTCGCCTCCTCGAACTCGCCGGCCCCGTTGGCCGCCGCGACGTAGTAGCCGTTCTCGATGGCTCGGGCCCGCGGGAGGACCGACCAGGCCTCGACCCGGGGGTACGGCCACGCGGCGGGGACACACACCAGGTCGCAACCGCGCTCGGCCAGCCCCCCGAACGGTCCCGGGGACCGGAGGTCACCGCCCGTCGTCACACCGACGGTCACGGCCTCCCCCCCGACATCGAGGGTCGCCACGCCGGGCGACTCGCCCGGAACGAGCCCGCCGAGTCCCGTACTGTATCCGGGGAGGCTCCGTGCGCGGTAGACCGCCCGCCGCTCCCCATGTGCGTCGAACAGGACGGCGGTGTTGGCGAACCCCCCGGCCTCGGGAACGGCGGCCTCCGTCTCGGCCGCCGTCGCCTCGAGGTCCTCGACGACCGTCCCGGCCAGCAGGGCGACCCGGTGGTCCGAAGCGACGTCGGCCAGCCGGGTGAGGGTGGGACCCTCGAGCGACTCCGCTCGGCGGGCGAACGAGTCGACCGCGAAGTATCCGACGGTGAACAGTTCCGGGAGAACGACCAGATCCGCGCCGTCGGCCGCGGCGGTTTCGACCCCGTCGACCGCCCGGTCGACGTTCCCCTCGAGGTCGCCACCGACGAGCTCGACCTGTACAGGGGTGATCCGCATCGTCTCAGGCCTCGATGCCGAGGTCGGCCGCGATGGCCTCCTCCAAGTTACCGAGTTCGGCGTCGAGGTTCCGCTCGAAGAACCGCTCGACGCCCGGGACGCGTCCGTCGACCATGAACCGGTTCCGGAGGCTCGTCCGGCCGTCCCCGAGTTCGGTCAGTTCGTGCTCGCCGACGACGCGGAACACCTTCGAGCGGCCGACGAACCGGACGAACCTCGGCGGATCGACCTCCTCGTCCTCGGTGTCGACGGCGATGGTCCGCCGGATGACGGGGATCGGCAGTCGGACGTGCCAGCGGGCGGTCCCCTCGCCGGTCACCTCGAACTCGTCGACGACGCTTATCGGCCGGGCGCGCTTCTCCGGGTCCGAGATGAACTCCCAGACGTCCTCCCGGGGGGCGTCGAACTCGAACGTCCGCTCGACTCTGACGGTCATGGCAGAGCCACGGCCCGGGGAGGAATAGTTACTGCGGAGTGACCCGCCAGGTGGTCGAGCGGGCCCGCCCCCACTTCTCGATGTCCACGTCATCGGACTCCTCGGCGAGGCGCGGGAGCCGAGCGCCGACCTGCTTGGCGGTCAGCCCAACCCGCTCGGCGATGTTCTTCGCGCGGAAGTAGCGCTCGCCGGCCGACACGCTCTCGCGCAGGTACGACAGGATACGCTCGTCTTCCTCGCTGAACTGACCCATACCCCACGTACGGTTCGGACGCCCTTAACCGTTCCTCGTGTCGGCGGTCGCTCGCCACTCCGCGGGGGCACCATCGGCCGGTTCGCTCGGCCCGGTCAATCGTAGACGTGGACGACAGTCACCAGTATCGCGGCGGCCACCATCGCGAGCGCGAACGCCCAGCCCGAGGAGACCTGGTCGCCGCGCACCGCGAACAGGTACATCCCGAGCGCCCCCAAGAGGCCCAGGGCGCCGAACAGGAGGCTCAACCCCAGGGACATGTCCCCCGTGCTTCCGGTCTGCGTGGCCATACGGGCGACACCGACACCACGCACTTAAACGCGCCGCTTCCACGAGCGCCGGAACGGGCCTCGACCCCGCTTTCGTCCCCGGGACTCCCCTGTCGAATCGGCCACGAGGTTCTTGAACGGTACGGGCGACCCCTCGACCGGATGAACCGAGAGCGGCGTGGGACCCGTCGTGCCCGGAGTCGGATCGTGACGGTGTTCGTCGTGCTGGTCGTGCTGGTCGCGGCGGTCGGGACCGCCTACGTCCTCGGGATCGTGGGGGCGCCCTCCGTGGTCGCCGTCGAGAACCGCTTCGGCGAGGTGACGAACGAGACGACCGAGGTCGAGACCGACCTCGTGGTGAACAACCCCAACCCCGTGGGGGTCACACTGGGCGAGACGACCGTCGACTACACGGTCCGGATGAACGGCGTGGCGATGGCGAGCGGATTCAAGGAGGGGCTCTCGGTCGAGCAGGGGAACTCGACGCTTCCGTTCACCACCCGGATGCGCAACGAACGCATCCCGGACTGGTGGGTCACCCACGTCGAGAACGACGAGAACACCACGGTGGTCGTGGACGCGACGGTGACCTCCTCGGCACTCGGGAACCGCTCGGTCTCGCTCGCACAGGAGGAACAGGTCGAGACGGACCTGATCGGCGCGTTCGCCTCCGAGGAGACACGACCTGTGAACGCGAGCGGGCCGCTCGTCTCCGACCCCGTCCTCTACGTCAACCGCACGACCGCGGC
>JBEPXB010000552.1:0-2731 GCA_041642135.1 Halobacteriales archaeon
CCCGACCGCGTCCTCGCGGAACCCCCGTTCGACCCGCTCGCGGAGGATGTCCACCGTCTCGGGCTCGCCATAGGTCGGGAAGTACACTTCCTCGGGGCGGAACACCGACTGGACCCGGCCGTCGAGTTCCTCGACGAGTTCCAGGTCGAGGTCGGAGGAGACGACGATGACGCCGATCTTCGCCCCCGAGTGCTCCTCGTGGGCGCGCAACAGCGAGTAGAGCGTGTCGCTCGCCTCGCTCTCGTAGAACAGGTAGTTCACGTCGTCCAGCGCCACCACCAGCACCTCGTCCTCCTCCACGAGGTGGTCGGTGATCTGCCCGAACAGCTTCTTGAACGAGATGCCGGAGGTGGGGGGCTCGTACTCGAAGATCCCCTCGAATAGCCGCGAGAACACCGAATAGCGGGTCGAGTTTACCTGACAGTTCACTCTCACTGCCTGGACGTCCGAGACGCCCGCGAGTTCGTCGAACAGCTTCATCACCGCGGTCGTCTTCCCGGTGCCTGGCGGGCCGTTCGCGAGGACGTTCAGCGGCCGCGAGCCCCGGACCGCGGGCCGGAGCGCGTACTTCAGCGTCTCCATCTGCGTGTCGCGGTGGAGGAACGCCTCGGGGAGGTAGTCGAACTCGAAGACGTGCTCGTCACGGAACACCGACTCGTCCCAGCCGAGCATGTCCCCGCCCATTTCACTTTCACCACGGTCGGGCGCCCGTTTAACAGTTCCGCCGCACCGCCCGCGAGCCCATAGCTTTCTGGACAGGAAACGGAGGGGGGTGCCGGTTCGAGAGCCCCTTCGAGGACGGGGACACGCGAAGCTTTTTGCCCGGGACGCGCCAGGCGACGTGCATGCATCACCGGCAGGTCGAGGGGGGACGCGGGGTCGACGCCTGCCCCGGAAGCGGCGGGGGGGAGACGCCCCCGGACCGCCGGGCCGGACGGGGGATCGGACCGGAGGTGGGACGGCCGTGAGGCCGGCGGACGAGCGGTACTTCGAGGGACTCGAGGCCGGTCTCGACGAGGCGATGGCGGTCGCCACGAGGGCACGGGAGCGCGGCGGTGACCCGACGGAGGACGTCGAGATCCCGATCGCGAAGGACATGGCCGATCGGGTCGAGAACATCCTCGGGATCCCCGGAGTGGCCGACCGCGTCCGGGAGATGGAGGCCGACCCCGAGATATCGCGGGAGGAGGCCGCGCTCGACCTGGCGCGGTCGTTCGCCGAGGGGGAGGTCGGCGACTACGACACCCGCGCGGGGAAGGTCGAGGGCGCGGTCCGGACGGCCGTGGCGCTCCTCACGGAGGGGGTCGTCGCCGCCCCCATCGAGGGGATCGACCGCGTCGAAGTCCTCGAGAACGACGACGGAAGCGAGTTCGTGCGGGTGTTCTACGCTGGGCCGATCCGCTCTGCGGGCGGGACCGCACAGGCGCTCTCGGTGCTCGTGGCCGACTACACCCGGACCCTCGTCGGCCTGGACGAGTACAAACCCCGAGAGGACGAAGTCGAGCGCTACGTCGAGGAGATCGGCCTCTACGACAAGGAGACGGGCCTCCAGTACACGCCCAAGGACAAGGAGACGCGGTTCATCGCCCAGAACTCCCCGATCATGCTCGACGGGGAGGCCACGGGCGACGAGGAGGTCTCGGGCTACCGGGACTTAGAGCGGGTCGACACCAACTCCGCCCGCGGCGGGATGTGTCTCGTCCTCGGGGAGGGCATCGCCCAGAAGGCACCCAAGATCAAGCGGTACACCTCCCAGCTGGCGGAGGTCGACTGGCCGTGGCTCGACGACCTCATCGACGGGACCATCGGAAAGGAGGACGGAGCGGAAGGGGACGGCGATCCGGTGGAGGCCGACGACGGCGAGGAGGGCGACGACGAACCGCCGGGAGAAGCGGCCGAGGCGGACACGACATCCGAGCCCGCGGGGCCGATGCGGCCGGAGCCGGCGACGAAGTTCCTCCGCGACCTCATCGCCGGCCGGCCGGTGTTCGGCCATCCTTCCCGTCCCGGCGGGTTCCGGTTGCGGTACGGCCGGGCGCGCAACCACGGGTTCGCCACGGCGGGCGTCCACCCGGCGACGATGCATCTCGTCGACGACTTCCTCGCCACCGGTACGCAGATCAAGACCGAACGGCCCGGCAAGGCCGCAGGGGTCGTCCCCGTCGACTCCATCGAGGGCCCCACCGTGAAGCTCGCCAACGGCGACGTCCGGCGGATCGACGACCCCGAGGAGGCCAAGGAGGTCCGCAACGGCGTCGACGCCGTGCTAGACCTGGGCGAGTACCTCGTCAACTACGGCGAGTTCGTCGAGAACAACCACCCGCTCGCACCGGCGTCGTACACCGTCGAGTGGTGGGTCGAGGACCTCGCGGCGGCGGGCGCGGACGTCCAGGCGATGGCGGACGATCCGGGTACCGACCTCGAGACGCCGGACGCGGCGACGGCGCTCCGCTGGGCGGGCGAGTACGACGCCCCGCTCCACCCCCGATACACGTATCTCTGGCACGACCTCTCGGTCGAGGCGTTCGACGCGCTGGCCGACGCCGTTTCCGAGGGGAACTGGGCGGAGGCCGACGGTGCGAGCGAGTACCGGCCGTCTCGCGGTCCGTCGGGGACCGACGGGGACGCCGGCGTCGACACCGAACACGCGCTCGTCCTCCCGCGGACCGAGGGGGTCGTCGACGCGCTCGAGACGCTACTGATCGAACACCATCAGGGCGAGGAGACCGTG
>JBEPXB010000553.1:0-2720 GCA_041642135.1 Halobacteriales archaeon
CGAGGCGTTCGAGCGCGAGCGCGTCGACGTCGTGGAGGAGCGGTGAGCAAGTATCGAGCGGAGCGGCCCGTCAGTCGGCGTCGATCGAACAGGTCGACTCGTAGCTCACGTCGTGGACCGACCCGATACCGCCGTCCTCACCGCAGACCGGACAGCCCGGTCGCGGTTCGACCGGGACCTCCTCGAAGGTCATGTCGCCGGCGTCGTAGATGAGGAACCGGCCGTCGAGCGTCTCGCCGTAGCCCAGCAGGAGTTTGACCACCTCGGTGGCCTGGATCGTCCCGACGACGCCCGGGAGGACGCCGAGGACGCCCGCAGTGGCGCAGTCCGGGACCGTCCCCGGCTCGGGTGCGGACGGGAACAGACACCGGTAACACGGCCCCCCCGGGTTCGATTCGAACGTGGTGACCTGCCCCTCGAACCGGAGGATGGCGCCGTGGGAGAACGGCACCCCCGCGAGCGTGCAGGCGTCGTTGATCAGGTAACGGGTGGCGAAGTTGTCCGAGCAGTCGGCGACGACGTCGTAGTCGTCGATCAGCGACTCGACGTTGTCCGGGCCGACGCGGGTCTCGTACGTTTCGACCTCGACGTCGGGGTTGAGCGCCTCGACGAACTCGCGCGCGGACTCGGCCTTCGGCCGCCCCACGTCGGCGTCCCGGTGGATCACCTGACGCTGGAGGTTCGATCGCTCGACGACGTCGTCGTCGGCGATGCCGAGCGTTCCGACGCCGGCGGCGGCGAGGTACTGGAGGACGGGCGCGCCGAGGCCGCCGGCCCCGACGACGAGGACGCGGCCGTCGAGCAGTTTCGCCTGGCCCTCCGGCCCTACCTCGTCCATGATGATGTGCCGGGAGTAGCGGTCGAGCTGGTCCGGCGCGAGGTCGAGACTCATGTCCCCGCGTACGGGGTCGGTGGGGTTAAGCGGTCGGGGCCGTCGCGACGCTCGGCTCTCCCGAGACCCCCCGTTATAAGACATGGGGGGTGGTGGCCCCGAACGTACATGGTGGGACAGGCTACCGGTCTGGAGCAGATCGCCCTCGGTATCGGCGCGCTCGGCATGGCCCTCGGCACCGCCGCGTTCGTCGCGATGGGGTGGGGGGTGGAAGACGACGACCGGCGGCGCTTCTACGTCGTCACGGCTCTCATCTCGGGGATCGCCACGGTCGCGTACCTCCTCATGTTTCTGGGGATCGGCGTCACACAGGTCCGCGTCCCCGGCGAGGTGGTGTTGCGGATCTACTGGATGCGGTACGTCGACTGGCTGCTGACGACGCCGCTCCTCTTGCTCGACCTCGCGCTACTGGCCGGGGCCGACCGGAACACCATCTACCGGCTCGTCGGGCTGGACGTCGGGATGGTCGTCGTCGGGGCGGCAGCCGCCATCGCCCCGGTGGGTCAGACGGTCCGGCTCGCGCTCTGGGCCGTCTCCAGCCTCTTCTTCGTGGCGCTCCTCTACGTCCTGGCGAACCAGCTGAGCCAGCAGGCCGCCCGGCAGAGCGGCGAGGTCGCCGCGCTGTTCAGCGTGCTCCGGAACGTCGTGATCGTCCTCTGGACGGCCTACCCGATCGTCTGGATCTTCGGCACCGAGAGCACCATCGGGCTCATCCCGCTCGGGATCGAGACGGCCCTGTTCGCGGTGCTCGACCTCGCGGCGAAGGTCGGGTTCGGGTTCGTCCTCCTCCGCAGCCACGAGGTCCTCGAACAGGTCTCGGGCCCCGCGGGATCCCTGGCCGACTGAACGCGGACGACCGGGGGCGGCCCGAACGCGACCCCCCGTCCACCCCGCGCCCACCCCACGGTATATATAGACTCGTCGTGAGGTCCGCCCATGACCGGGTACGACTGCCTCGATTACGCGGTCGAGGAGGCGACCGCGTGGGTCGAGCTCGACCGCCCCGAGAAACTCAACGCGCTGAACCCGACGCTGCTCGTCGAACTCGAGGACGCGCTCGGCCGGGCCGAGGCGGCCGACGGCGTTCGGGCCGTCGTCCTGAGCGGGAAGGGTCGGGCGTTCTCCGCCGGGTACGACATCGGCTCGGGGGAGGACGAGCACACCGTCGACGACCGGGTTCTCTCACAGCGGACGCACCTCGAGGCGATCTTCTCCTCGCGGCTCCCCGTCGTCGCGGCCGTCGACGGCCCGGCGCTCGCGGGCGGGTGCAACCTCGCGGTCTGCTGTGACCTCACCTTCGCCACCGAGGGGTCGACGTTCGGCTATCCGGACATGCACTTCGGCGAACCGCCGCCGAAGTTCGTCATTCCCTTCGTGGTGGACTCGCTCAAGGACGCCCGCGAACTGCTCTACACGGGCAAGACCGTCGACGCCGAGGAGGCAGAACGGATGGGGATGGTCAACCGGGTCGTTCCCGAGGGGGAACTGGAGGCGACCGTCGAGGCCGAGCTCGCGGAGATACGCAAGACGCCCGGCGCGGCCGTCGCCATCGCCAAAGCGATGGTGAACGACGTCCAGGAGACCCAGGGCTACCGGCGCTACGACCGCGTCGCGGAGTACGTGGGGACGATGACGATGCGAACGGATGCCGCGAAGCGGTTCAGGGAGATCCGCGACGAGGAGGGGCTGGAGGCGGCCCTCGAGTGGACCCACGGGGCCGACAAGCCGTGACGACCGCGGGGAGGGACGGTTCCGGCTCCTCGCCTGCCAGGGCGCCGCGTCGCCGACCCGCCGACCCCTCGTCGAGCGTCGGCCTATCCCGGTAGGG
>JBEPXB010000554.1:0-2719 GCA_041642135.1 Halobacteriales archaeon
GGGGCCGCGGGATCCTCGCCACGGGGGAGCTCGGCGAGGTCGTAGCCGAACCGGACGGCGAACCGCTCGCCGCCGTGGATCCGCGCCGACCGGTTCACCGACCGGTACCGGAACGCGAGGTCGTCCGTCTCGACGAGGGCGTACGTCGTCGTCCCGTTCCGATGGGCGGTGACGTTCGCCGACCCGACGGACGCGACCTTCCGGTTCTTCATCGGGGTCGGGTTCGTCTGGACGAGCCGGAAGTCGGCGTCGCCGGAGAGTGCGTCGAGGAACCGCTCGGTCGTCGAGCCGTCGCCGGCGTCCATCGCCTCCGCCAGCCGGGGGGAATCGATAGCAACGACGAGGGTGTCGCCGACGACCAGGTCGTCCGCGGGTTCGAGCGTGCCGTTCGCGATGGCCGCCTCGACCGCCCGTCCGTCCTCGAACGAGGCGTCCTGTGTCCGGTACACGGTCACGTTCGGCGTGTCCGTCCGACCGTCCTCGAAGACCACCGGGCCGTCGCCCGGGCCGCCCGCGACTGTCGCGGCTCCGTCGGCGGTTCCCGGGGGACCGGCGCTCGTCACGGCGGGCCCGGCGGCGAGCGCCAGCAGGACCCCGAGGAGGAGTGCGAGGAGCGTGGCGCGGGTAGCCGACGGTCGCCGGGGATTCGACCGGCTGGGCGTCCGAACCGTCTCCATGCCGAACGGTGACTCCTCCCGGTGTATAAACGACACCGACACCCAAACCGGCGTTTGACCCTCCCCGTGGCCGGCGACGGGGAGCGTCCCGGGCGAGGCGGTGCTCGCCGGTCCGTGTCGGGGCCGTCCCCGGATCCCGCTCCCCGATCGGGGTACCGCGGTCCCCACAGTATTTATTCCGGGAACGTGGAAGGGTCTATCATGTTCCACGCTCAGGGACCGCTCCTGCAGGTAGACGTCGGGACCCGCGAGACGAGCGAGGAGGACGTCGACGACGTCCTCGAGTCGTTCGTCGGGGGCCGCGGCGTCGCGACCAGGCTCGCACACGAGCGTATCCCGTTCGACGCCGACCCGTTCGGCCCGGAGAACCGCCTGTACTTCACGACCGGTCCGCTCCAGCTCTCGACGACGAGCTTCACCGGGCGGACGAACGCGACGGCCGTCTCCCCGCTCACGAACGGCCTGCTCTCCTCGAACGCCGGCGGGTTCGTCTCGCGGAACCTCGCCGGGACGGGCTACCCGGCGGTCGAACTCGTCGGCGCGAGCGACGAACTGCTCGCGATACACGTCCGCGATGACGGGGTGACGTTCGAGGAAGTGCCCGACCTGGCGGGTGCGACCTCCTCGGAGATCACGGCGTGGGCCGAGGACGAGCACGACCTCTCCGAGGAGCACGTCTGCTGTATCGGCCCGGCGGGCGAGAACCGGGTCCGCTTCGCGGCGATCATGACGACCGAGTCACGCGCGTTCGGCCGCGGCGGCCTCGGCGCGGTGATGGGCGCGAAGAACGTCAAGGTGATCACGTTCGACGGCGACTCGGCACCGGAGATGGAGTTCCCCTCGACCGCGATGGAGCTCCACCGCGACGCCGCGACGAGCGACAGCATCATGAAGCGCCAGGGGACCACGAGCGTCACCGACCTCGGCAACGAGATGGACGCGCTCCCCACGCGGTACTTCTCCGAGCGGTCGTTCGAGGGCGCCGAGGGGATCAACGGCGACCGCGTCGAGGAGAAGAAGTACAAGAAGGGCACCTGCTCGCAGTGCGCGTTCGCGTGCAAGCTCCCGACCCGCGACGAGGAGAGCGGGCTGGAGACCGAGGGTCCCGAATACGAGACGGTGATGGGCTTCGGCTCGAACTGCGCCGTCGACGACATCGTCTCCGTGATGAAGTCCAACGAGCTGTGTGACGAGCTCGGGATGGACACCATCTCGGCGGGCGACACCGTCGCGGCGTACCTCGCCAGCGAGGACGAGTTCGGCAACAGCGAACTGATCCACGAGACGGTCGAGAAGATCGCCCACCGCGAGGGGATCGGCGACACGCTCGCCGAGGGCGTCGCCCGCTGTCACGAGGAGCTCGGCGTCGAGAACTGGAGCGTCAAGGGCATGGAGTTCTCGGCCCACGACGGTCGCGCGCTCCACGGTCAGGGGCTCGCGTTCGCCACCGCCAACCGCGGCGGCGACCACATGTACGCGACGTTCTACGCCTACGAGTACCCGCTCGTCTCGAAGGACATGGCCTTCCCACCTGAAGGGCTGAGCGAGGAGAAGGTCGAGCGGCTCGTCTGGGCGGAGAACAAGCGCGCGCTCGAGGACTGCGGCATCTTCTGTCGGTTCTCGCGTGGCGAGATGAACGAGGAGCGCTTCGAGGCGCTGCTCGACGCCGACTTCGAGGACCTGCTCGAGGTCGGTGCTCGGGTCGTCGAACTCGAGCGGCACTTCAACAACCAGCGCGGGTTCGACCGCGACGACGACCGCCTCCCCTACGAACTCGAGGGGCTCGACGAGGCGCTGGACCAGTACTACGAGAAGCGCGGCTGGGAGCAGGACGGGACGGTCTCGGCGACGCCCGGTTCGGGGTCCGCGACGCCCGCCGACGACTGATACGGTCGTGCGTACCGATGTACCGGCGATCACCCGGACGGGGTCGGGTAGCGCCGGTCAAAGACGACGCACGACCGTATGAGGGTTCCTCTCCACTCTCGCCGCGGAAGGCAAGACAGTAGGCCCCCGGTCGCCGAATCCCCCCATGACCGACT
>JBEPXB010000555.1:0-2717 GCA_041642135.1 Halobacteriales archaeon
ACGGCGTCGAGGCCGAGAACGAGCAGCTACGCGAGCGCCTGGCCGCGCTCGAGGAGACGGTCACGACACTGGTGACCGACACCGGACGGACCTCGGCGACCGCGGACGACTGATACGGTCGTGCGTAGTCTTTTACCGGCGCGACCGACCCCGTCCGGGCCATCGACGGTACATCGTTACGCACGACCGTATGAGCGGGCATCCATCTGCCGTCCTCCCTACGCGATCCACGAGGTCCCGAGTAGTATCCGACTATGGGCGACCCTTCGACAGCTCACGATCGAGCGCTCCCGGTCGTGTCTGTGCCGTACGACGTCCCGCCCGACTGCTCGTGGCCGCTCCCGAGACCGGCCCGCACCTGACCGGGGACACCACCGTCGGTGATTTGCCGAACCGATAATACACCGGCGGATATGTGTCTTCGGTGATCGTGTCCATCGTCACCGGATATCGACGTTCACCGATACCGCCACTAGCGGCGGACCACTACCATCTCGGGACAGGTTTAATAGTTTTCATACACAAACAATAGCTAGCTATGCACGACCTGACCGGGTTCCAGCGCGACCTGCTGTACACCATCGCGGGGCTCGACAACCCCCACGGGCTCGCGATCAAGGACGAACTGGAGAACTACTACGAGAAGGAGATCCACCACGGCCGGCTCTATCCGAACCTCGACACGCTGGTCGAGAAGGGGCTGGTCGAGAAGGGAGACAAGGACCGGCGGACGAACTACTACACGCTCACCCGTCGGGGCAGGGGCGAGATCGAGGACCGGCGCGAGTGGGAGGACCAGTACGTCGGCGAGGTCGTCCCGGCGTAGCCCGCTCGCGAGGAGCGCCCTCTGGTCGTCGCGGTGAGCGACCGTACCCCCCGCCGGGTACGGGGTCGCGTATCGTTCAGCGGTCGTTTGACCCTCCACGAAGTACTTACAGGCGGGTCCCATCCCTCCGGGTATGCGGTGCCCTCCACTCACCGACGAACAGCGCGCCCGTGCCGCGTCCGAGGCGGCGCGTGCCGTCTCGCTCACGCTACGGCGACAGCGTCGAGCGGCCGACGCGGGACGGGACGAACCATGAGCGACGGTGTCGGGGCCCTCCAGACCCTCCCGGTCGCCGTCGCTGACATCGCGGTCGGGGTCCTGCTGGCCCGACACGTCTCCCCGGCGGTCGGCCTGGTGCTCGCCGCCGTCGGCGTGCTCGTGCTCTGCACCGTCGGCTACCGGACGCTCCGGCGATCCGACCCGACGTCGGGAACTCGACACCACGCCTGATACGGTCGTGCGTACCGCTATACCGGCGATCACCCGGACGGGGTCGGGTAGCGCCGGGAAAAGACGACGCACGACCGTATGAGGTCGCCGAACGCGAGTGCCGCCGGCCCCGTCCTACCTCGCGACCAGTCCGAGTCGACGAGCCCACGGCCGCGGACCACACGGCGACCGACGGCGTGTCTCGACCGCGGATCCTGATGTCTATCCGTCACGAGCGGCGAAACTGGTATGACCCCGTGTCGTCTCGTCCGCGGACGATGGCGGCGATCGAGGTGTCGAACCTCACCAAGACGTACGGCGAGGTGGTGGCGAACGAGGACCTCACGTTCAGCGTCCGCGAGGGGGAGATCTTCGGCTACCTCGGGCCGAACGGGGCGGGCAAGACGACGACCATCCGGACGCTGCTCGGGTTCCAGTCCCCGACGTCGGGGACGGCGACGGTACTCGGACGGGACGTCCGCGAGGAGTCGGCGCTCGTCGCCGCAAAGGCGGACCTCGGGTTTCTCCCGAGCGATCCGGCCATGGACGAGGGCGTCACCGGCGAGGAGTACCTCGACCTCCACGCCTCGTTGAAGGGCGAGGACCGGCGCGAGGAACTGCTCTCGCTGTTCGACCCGCCGCTCTCGCGGAAGATACGCGAGTACTCGACGGGCAACAAGCAGATGCTCGCCATCGTCCAGGCGTTCATGCACGACCCGGACCTGGTGGTGATGGACGAGCCGACCTCGGGGCTCGACCCGCTGAAACAGGAGTCGTTCAACCGCTTCCTCCGTGGCGAGGCCGACGCGGGGACGACGGTGTTCTTCTCCTCGCACGTCCTCGGGGAGGTCCGCCGGGTCTGCGATCGGGTCGGGATCATCCGGGAGGGCAAGCTGGCGGCCCTGGAGGAGATCGACGACCTGCTGGAGCGCGGGGGCAAGCGCGTCCACGTCCACACCGAACCGCCGATCGAGGAGACCGACCTCGGCCTTTCGGGGGTCGTCGACTTCGAACGGGTCGGTCGGGAGGCGCGGTTCACGTTCACCGGGAACTACGACGCGCTGCTCGCGGCGCTGACCGAGTACGAGGTGGTCGACCTGGAGATCGACGAGCCGCCCATCGAGGACGTGTTCATGCACTTCTACGGTGAGGTCTGATGCTCGAACTGGCGCGGTACGAGGCCCGGCGCCGCCTCCGGGGGACGGTCGCACTCACCGTCCTCCTCGGGCTGTTCGCCCTGCTGATGATAGGGCTGTTCCCCTCGGTCTCGGAGTCGGGTGCCGACTTCGAGGCCTACGTCGAGAGCCTCCCACCCGCGGTGCGGGAGGGTTTCGGTGTCTCGGGCGCCGCGATCACGACCGTCGAGGGGTTCCTCTCGACGGAGTTCTACACCTTCGTCTGGCTGCTGATGCTCGGGCTCTACGTCGCCTACGCCGCCGGCGGGACGGTCGCGGGGGACATC
>JBEPXB010000556.1:0-2713 GCA_041642135.1 Halobacteriales archaeon
GCGGATCGCCCGTGCCGCCTTCGAGGCCGCGATCGGCAGGGATCGGAAGGTGACGAACGTCACGAAGTCGAACGCGCTCCCGTACGGGCCGGTGTTCTGGGACGAGGTGGTCGAGGAGGTCGCCGCCGACTACCCCGAGGTCGAACTCGAGCACCTGTTCGTCGACGCGGCGAACATGGACCTGGCGCTCCGCCCGGAGGAGTTCGACGTCGTCGTCTCCTCGAACCTGTTCGGGGACATCCTCACCGACCTCACCGCGGCCGTCACGGGAGGACTCGGGCTCGCGCCGTCGGCGAACCTCAACCCCGACGTGGCCGACATCCCGGGGATGTTCGAGCCGGTCCACGGAAGCGCGCCCGACATCGCGGGCGAGGGGATCGCGAACCCGCTGGCGACGTTCCTGAGCGCGGCGCTGATGCTGGAGGACCTCGGCGAGGGTGACGCGGCAGGGACGCTTCGCGAGGCCGTCGAGGAACACCTCGCGGATCCCGAGGCTCCCCGGACGCCCGACCTCGGTGGGGAGGCGGGGACCGATGCCGTAGCGGAGTCGGTTCGAGAGCGGCTCTGATGTCGCCGGAGCGGAGCCTCCCTGCGCAACCGAACACCTAACCCCTCGCCCGCCGACCGACCGCCATGCTCGACGGAGTCACCGCGTTCGTCACGGGCGCAAGCCAGGGTATCGGCCGCGTCATCGCCACGGAACTCGCCGAGGAGGGCGCGAACGTCGCCCTCGCGGCACGGAGCGACGGCATCCACGAGACCGAATCGATGATCGACGACGAGGACCGGACGCTCGCGGTCGAGACCGACGTGACCGACGAGGACTCGGTCGAAGGGGCCATCTCCGCCACTGTCGAGCGGTTCGGCGGCCTCGACTGTCTCGTCAACAACGCCGGCATCGCCGGCCCGACGAAACCGGTCGAGGAGATCACCGTCGAGGAGTGGCAGCACACGATGGACGTGAACGTCCTCGGGCCGTTCCTCTGTACCAAGCACGCCGCGCCACACCTCCGCGCGAGCGAGCAGGGGAGCGTCGTCAATATCGGCTCGATCAGCGGCAAGCGGCCGCTCACCGACCGGACGCCCTACACCGCCTCGAAGATGGCCGTCATCGGTCTCAACCGGACGCTCGCGTTCGAACTCGGCGACGACGACGTGACCGTGAACGCGATATGCCCGGGCGCCACTCGCGGCGACCGCATCGAGCGGGTCATCCAGGGACAGGCCGACGCACAGGGCATCTCCTTCGAGGAGGCCAAGCGGAAGGTGTTCTCCGAGGACGCCGCGCTCGGCCGACTCGTCGAACCCGAGGACGTCGCCGGCATGGTCGCTTACTTCGCGAGCGAACGCGGGCGCCGCATCACCGCACAGGACGTCAACGTCGACGGCGGGACCGTCTGGTACTGACCCGGACGTCCCACCGCCCGGCCGAGCCGCTACGCGTCGAAGGCGTCGGCCAGCCCCGCGAGCGAGTCGACGACCAGCGACGGCTCGCCGTCGAACGTGTCCCACGGTCGGTCCCGGCGGTTGACCCAGATCCCCTGCATCCCGGCGCCCATCGCCCCGTAAACGTCGTACCACGGGGTCGCGGCGTGGGCGATCCGCTCGATCGGCGTGCCGGTCCGCTCGGCCCCGCGCTCGTAGATGGCGGCGTCGGGCTTGTACGCGCGTATCTCGTCGGCGCTCACGACCGCCGAGAGCAGGTCCTCGATGTCGGCCCGCTCGACGATGGACGCGAGCAGGTCGGGCTCGCCGTTCGAGAGGACGGCCACGTCGTAGCCGGCGTCCACGAGCCGACGGATGCTCCCGCGGACGTCGTCGAACACGGGGAGCTCCTCGAACGTTCCGACGATTTCGTCGATGGCGCCGTCGGGGAGGTCGTGGCCGCGGACGGCCAGCGCGTACTCGAGCGCTTCGCGCGTCGTCTGTCGGTACGGCTCGTAGGCGTCGAGAAACGTCGCGACCATCCGGTAGTCGACCGCGCGCGAGCGCCAGAGCGTCGCGACCGGGTCGGGCTCGGTGACGTGTTCGGTCAGCGCCTCCCGGGTGGGTCCGTGGACGTCGACCAGCGTGGTGAACGAGTCGAGCGTGACCGTCTCGACCGTCTCCGGATCGAATTCGGACGATGCCGTCATGCTACCACCGGGGTTTGTTCGGGAGCCAGTCGCTCCGTCCGACCGCCGTCTCGGCGTCGGCGTACTCGGCGGCCATCGACTCGACCGACGAGTACGCGAGCGTCTCCTCCTCGTGGTACCGTTCGTGCATCCGCTCGAGTTCGGCCTCGTCGATCTCGACGCCGAGCCCGGGGTCGTCGGGAACCTCGACGTGGCCGTCCTCGAATTCGAGCGGATCGACCACGACGTCGTCGGCCATCCACGGGTAGTGGCTGTCACACGCGTAGCGGAGTGTGGGCATGGCTGCGGCGACGTGTGTCATCGCGGCCATGCTGACCCCGAGGTGGGAGTTCGAGTGCATCCCGATCCCGAGGTCGAACGCCCGCGCGACCGTGTCGAGCCGGAGGTTCCCCGACATCCCGCCCCAGTAGTGGTGGTCGCTCAGGATCACGTCGACCGCGTCGGCCGAAACGGCCGGCGCGATCTCGTCGAACTCGACGACGTACATGTTCGTCGCGACCGGGAAGTCCACCTGTTCTTTCAGTCGTGCGTGGGCGTGCATCGTCGGCACCGGGTCCTCGAGGAACTCGACGTGGAGG
>JBEPXB010000557.1:0-2711 GCA_041642135.1 Halobacteriales archaeon
CGAGGCGAACGTCGCTGGACGAGCGAAGCGAGTCCAGCGGAATAAGCACCGCAACGCGAGCGTGAGGAGCGCAGCGAGCCCCGGAAGTCGAGACGCCGGGGGCTTTCGAGGTATCCGGAACTGCTCCACGTGAGCGCCCGACGCCGTTCGGGCCTCCCCGACGAGCGACTAGACCATCGAGTACCCGCCGTTGACGGGGAACGTCTGTCCGGTGATCCACGAGGCGGCGTCGCTCGCGAGGAACGTCACCATCTTCGCGGCGTCCTCGGGCCGGCCGAGCCGGTTCAGTGCGTACTGCTCCAGCACCGTCTCCCGGCGTCCCTCGGCGAGCATGTCCTCGGTCAGTGGCGTCTCCGTGGTCCCCATCGCGACGCAGTTCAGTCGGACGTCGTACCGCCCCGATTCCTTCGCGACGGCCTTCGTGAACCCGACGACCCCGGCCTTCGCCGCCGAGTAGCTCCCCAGTCGTGGCTCGCCGACCCGGCCGGCGTCGGAGACGATGCTCACGACCGAGCCACCCCCCCGCTCGGCCATCCCCGGCAGGACGTGCCGCGTACAGTTGAGCACGCCGTAGAGGTTGAGGTCGATGTCCTGCCGCCACTGCTCGGGTTCGGAGTCGGTGAAGAACTCCGTCACCCACGCGCCGGCGTTGTTGACGAGCACGTCGATACCGCCGAACTCGGCCTCGGCGGCCTCGACCATCCCGCCCACCGCGTCGTAGTCGGTCACGTCGGCGGGGACGGCGAGCGCGTCGCCGCCGTCCGCGTCGTCGATGTCGGCGGCCACCTCGTCGATTCGCTCCTCGACGACGTCGTTGAGCACGACGTCCGCGCCGCTCTCGGCCAGCGACTCTGCCGTGGCGCGGCCCATCCCGCGGCCGGCTCCCGTGACGAGCGCCGTCTCGCCGGTCAGGTCGATCTGCATGTCCCCGACGCTCCGGGGGCGCGTGTAATGAAGGTGTGCCGGGCGCGTCCGGCGACCCCGGACACCGCCGGTCCGGTTAAGACGACGAGCGTCGACGCACACCCCATGACCGACGGATCCGAGTTCGAGATCGTCGACCTCGAGGACGTCGAGCAGGAACCGTTCCCCGAGTCCGGTCTGCTGCACCGGAAGCTCACGGAGGCGCTCGGCTGTACCGAGATGCGCGCGAACGCGGTGACCCTCCGTCCCGGCGAGGCGACGGCACCGCACGCACACGAGCGACAGGAGGAGGTGTACGTCGCGCTCGACGGCGGACACGTCGAGGTCGACGGGACCGTCCACGAGGTTTCTCCCGGCGGTGTCGCCCGGTTCGGCCCCGAGGCCGTCCGGAGCGTCCGCAACGAGAGCGACGACGAGGACCGGACGTGGCTCATGTTCGGCGCGCCGCCCGTCGGGAGCGTCGACGACTTCGGCGAGTACAGAATGCCCGACGATTGAGGGCGCCGGAGCGGCGGTCGGATATTCGGGTCCGGGCCGGGGATCGACCCCGCGTCCGCCTCAGTACTCGGTTCCCTTCCGGGCCCGCTGGCCGGCCTCGATGGGGTGTTTCTCCTTCCGGACGTTCGTGACCAGGTCGGCGTGCTCGATCACGTACTCGGGACGCTCGTGGCCGCCGGTCAGGACGAGCTCGAGATCATCCGGTTTCGACTCGATCAGGTCGATCACCTCATCGGGGTCCACGAGGTCCCGGTTGGCCGCGTACAGCACCTCGTCGAGGATCAGCATGTGAACGCCGTCCTCCGGCGGCCCGTCGAGGTCGAGTGGCGCGGTCAGGTCGGCCCCGTCGGCCGCGTCGAGGAGTTCGCGGGTGCGGGCGAGCGCTCCACGGGCCTTCGCCTCGTGCTCGTCGTCGTCGGAGCCGTCGAGGAAGCCGTGCCAGCCGTAGTTGCCGGTGTTCTCGTAGCTGAACCCCGGCATCGCCCCGATGGCGTTGTACTCCCCGCGGACGTCCTCGACGCTTCCCGTCCCGCCCTTCATGAACTGGAGCATGTGGACGCGGTAGCCGTGGCCCGCGGCGCGAAATCCCATCCCCATCGCCGCGGTGGTCTTGCCCTTGCCGTCGCCCCACCACACCCCCACCAGCCCGAACTCCTCGGGAGCGTTCGGTTCTATCTCGCGGGCTCTCGGGCCCCGGTCGGTCGTCGTTTCGTCGGTCTCGTCCGTTTCGGTGGTGTCTTCGTTCCGTGTCATAGTGAATCGACGAACCGGTCGAACGCGCCGCTGTCGGCGTGGACGTGTGCGTAGGTGCCAAGCGTCCGGTGCTCCGCGAGGCCGTCGTGGTCGCCGTCGAGCCCCGTCCCCCGCTCGACGTCGAAGGCGAACCGGGCGTCTCCACCCACCGCCGCCGTCGAGTAGTGGAACTCGTGGCCGCGGAGCGTCGACCCCGCCCCGGCGGTCGGCGCGTCCCGGCGCGCCCGCAACTCGACGTGGTCCAGCGCCCGGTAGCGGTCGTGCATCTCCACCTCCGCCGGGAGGACCCCCGCCATGTCGAACGTCTCGGCGTCGGTCGTCTCGAGCGACTCCGCGAGCGCCATCAGCCCGCCGCACTCGCCGAGGACCGGGAGCCCCTCGCTCGCCCGGTCGGCCAGCGTCGCGAGCGTGGGGCTCCCCGAGAGCCGCTCGGCGTGGAGTTCGGGGTAGCCCCCCGGGAGGTAGACCCCCTCGCAGTCGGGCAGGTCGTCGCCTGCCGTCGGCGCGAACTCGCGGACCGTCGCCCGCTCGCGGAG
>JBEPXB010000558.1:0-2709 GCA_041642135.1 Halobacteriales archaeon
TCTCGACTCACGGCTACGTCGGGGCGGCGCTCTCCTCCAATATCTTCCACTTCTACGAGGCCGAGCGCCCGAGCGGCGACGCGACCGTCGGGCGCTACGAGGCCGAGAAGGCCATCGACGTCGAGCCCCGCGAGCACGAGGACTGGGAGATGCCCGTCCCCGGTCTCGTGACGGATCTGCTGGTGTCGATGGACGACCGGTACCTGTTCTTCTCGAACTGGCTCCACGGGGACGTCCGGATGTACGACATCTCGGACCCGGCGACCCCGAGGTTGACGGACCGTATCTGGGCGGGCGGGAACTTCGGTCCGGACCACCCTATCGAGGGCGAACGGAAGGTGGTCGGCGGCCCGCAGATGCTCCAGCTCTCGCTCGACGGCGAGCGGCTCTACTGGACGACGTCACTGTTCTCCTCGTGGGACGAGCAGTTCTACCCCGAGGAAGGGGAGATAGGATCGGTGATGCTGAAGGCGGACGTCGACCCGCGCCGGGGGACGATGGAACTCGACGAGGAGTTCCTCGTGGACTTCGGCGAGGTCGGCCCCGGTCCGGCGCGGGCCCACGAGATCCGGTGGCCCGACGGCGACTGCACGAGCGACGTCTGGCAGTGAGCACGGGGAACCGGCCGGCCCCTGGAGAGGTGGTACTGGTCCGCGCGGACGGGTCGGCGGAGACCGTCGAGGTCCGGGCCGACGAGACGGTACTGGAGGCCACCGAGCGGGTCGGGACGCCGCTCCCGTTCGGCTGCCGGACGGGGGCGTGTGGGACCTGCACCGCGCGCCTGCTCGAGGGCGAAGTCCGCCACGAGCGGCGACCCCGGGCACTGAAGGACCGGCACCTCGAAGACGGGTACGTGCTGACGTGTGTCGCGGTCCCCCGGGGGGACTGTCGCCTCCGGGTGGGATCGGACGTGCTGGCCGAGACGAAGCCCAACCCCTGGAAGTGACGGGGACGAGACGTCGTATCGACCGACCGGACGAGCGAACGCGAAGGAGTACGAGGACACCGAGCATGAGCGACACCGACGACACGGACCTGAACGACTACCTGATACTGCGAAGCTTGGACGACCCGATCGCCCGCGAGGACCTCGACGCCGCCGCCGAGGCCTCCGGCGAGGCGCTCTCGGCGCTCCGCGAGGAGGGGATCGGCATCCGCTGGGTCGACTCGGAGGTGCTGACCGACGACGACGGGCAGGTGACGGGGACGTTCTGTCACTACCGGGCCGAGGACGAGGGCGCGATCCGGGAGCACGGCGACCGGGCCGGGCTCCCGGTGACCCGCGTGGACCGTCGCGGGACGCCGCTCGACGGGGAGTAACTCCCCGGGCGACCCCCAGGACCTGTAAACGGACCGGAGAACCCCTCGCAGCTCGCTCGAGACGGAAGAGGTATGTCGGAGGGGTGACTGCGGGAGGCATGAACGGGGACGGCGACCCGGTCGTGCGGTCCGAGACGACGACGCTGGCCGTGGGGGACGGGCGACGGCGGCGCGAGGTGGACGTGCGTGGCTACACCGCCGGATCGGGCGATCCGGTAGTGCTGCTCCACGGCTGCGGGCTGGACGCCGCGACGGTCTCCTATCGGTACCTCCTGCCCGAACTCGCGGCTGACCACCGCGTCCACGCCATCGACTTCCCTGGCCACGGCCACAGCGACAAGCCCTCCGCGCGGTACACGACCGACTTCTTCCGGCGGGTGTTGGCGGCGTACCTCGACGAGCAGGGCGTCGAGTCGCCGTCGCTGGTCGGTATCTCGATGGGTGGGAGCGTCGCGCTCGGTCACGCCATAGAGCACGGCGCCGACCGGCTGGTGCTCGTGGACAGCTACGGGCTGGGCGGCGACGCCCACTGGCGACCGGCGGCGAGCGTCGGTCTTCGGATCCCGATGGTCCACCGGGAGTGGTGGCGGAGCTTGGGCGCCTCGCCGGCGACGGTCCGGGGGCACCTCCGGGGTGTCACCGCGGGGACTCCCCCCGCCGATCTCGTCGAGGACGTCTACGCGGCGGTCCAGGACGACGCCGTCGGCCGGACGGTCAGGTCCTGGCAGCGGAGCGAGTTCCGGGCGACCGGCCTGCAGACCGACTACCGCGACCGGCTCCCGGAGCTGGAGGCCGAGACGCTGCTGGTCCACGGTCAGTCGGACCCGCTGTTGCCGGCGTCGTGGTCCGAGCGAGCGGCCGAGGCGCTTCCCAACGGGGAGTCACGGGTGTACGACAGGACGGGCCACTGGCCCCCCCGGGAGCGTCCGGAGCGGTTCAACGCGGACGTGGCGGCGTTCCTGTCCTGATCTCCCGGACGCCGGGGCTCCAAACAGAAGTGAGTCGGACCCTCGACCGACGGGGATGACGCCTCAGTCGACGAGGATGACGGCCTCGCCGTCGATGACGATGTCCTCGCCCTTCCTGACGAGCGTGCGGAGGCGGAACCGGCCGCCGCCGAGCGACTCGACGGCCTCGACCTCCGCGGTGATGCGGTCGCCGAGGCGGACGGGCGCGCGGAACTCGACGTCCTGGGAGAGATAGATGACGCTGCCGGGGAGCCGGGCGAGGGCGGCAGAGATGAGCCCGGAGGCGAGGATACCGTGGACGATGCGCCCGCCGAAGCGCGTCTCGCGCGCCCACTCCTCGTCCAGGTGGATCGGGTTCGTGTCCCCCGAGGCCGCGGCGAACCGGTCGACGTCGGCCTCCGCGAGCGTCTTGGTGAAGCAG
>JBEPXB010000559.1:0-2699 GCA_041642135.1 Halobacteriales archaeon
CGACGCGAAGGGACTTCTCGACGAACGGAGCTAGTGGGACCGCCCGGATTTGAACCGGAGCCGTTCCGCTCCCTTCGGTCGCTCCACGGCAGGGTCCAAATCCGCGGGTCGCTTCGGCGGTCGCTCACGTCCGCTCCTCGCAGAACCGCTATGGGACCGCCCGGATTTGAACCGGAGCAAGACGGACCGCTCGCTACGCTCGCGGTTGCGACTTGCAGGGTTCAAATCGGCCGGCCGTGCGGTTCGCTCGTCGCGTCCGCTCCTCGCAGAACCGCTATGGGACCGCCCGGATTTGAACCGGGGTCAACGGCACCCAAGGCCGCAAGTATACCAGGCTAACCCACGGTCCCGTACCCCTACCGAGTACCACCACGAACCAAAGCGTTTCGCTTAGACGCCGTAGATGGTAGCGATGCCGAGCGTCGTCACGACGGCGAACAGCAGCTGCAGCGGCGTTCCCACCCTCAGGTAGTCGGTGAACCGGTAGCCGCCGGGGCCGTAGACGAACAGGTTCGTCTGGTACCCCACCGGAGTCATGAACGCCGTGCTCGCGGCGAACGTCACCGCGAGGACGAACGCGAACGGGTCGCCGCCGACCTGGAGCGCCGTCTCGAACGCCACCGGGACCATCAGGACGACGCTGGCGTTGTTCGAGATGACGTTCGTCAACAGGGCGGTCACGAGGTACATCAGCCCGAGCACGGCGAGCAGGGGGAGTGCCCCGGAGCTTCCGACGATAATCTCGGCAATGAAGTCCGCGCCGCCGGTCCGCTCGAGCGCGATGCCCAGCGGGATGACCCCCGCGAGCAGGAAGATGATGTCCCACTGGACGGCGTCGTACACCTCCGTCGGCTTGAGACAGCCGGTGACGACCATCAGCACCGCGCCGGCGAGCGCCGAGACGACGATCGGGAGGACGTTCAGCGCGGCCACCCCGACGACGCCCGCGACGATGCCGACGGCGATGGGGACCTTCGACCGGCGGAAGTCCGGGCGCTTGATCTCCTGGGCGACGATGAAGTTCCGGTTCGTGTTGAGCCGGTCGACGCTGTCGCCGGTCGCCTGCACCAGCAGCGTGTCGCCGACGCGCAGCCTGAGCCGGTCCATCCGCTGGCGGATGACCTCGCCGCCGCGCCGGAGCGCGAGGACGGTCGCGTCGTAGCGCTGGCGGAAGTTCGTCGACGCTAGCGTTTCCCCGGCGAGGAACGACCCCGGCGCGATGACCACCTCGACGAGGTTCTCCTCCTCCTCCTCGGCCTGTTCGAGTTCGTCCTCGTCGACGGTGACGTCCGGCACCAGGTCGAGGCCTTCGACGTCGAGCAGTTCGACGAGCGTGTCCCGGTCGGTCCGGACGGCGAAGACGTCGCCGGCCTGTATCACCTTCGGGGCGAGCGGTTCGAGGAACACCTGGTTCCCGCGGATGAGCTGGACGAGGTCGACGTCGAAGTCGGTCTCCTCGAGGCCGCTCTGGACGGTCTCGCCCACCAGCGGCGAGTCCTCGCGGACGACGACCTCGGTCAGGTAGTCGGCCATCCCGAACTCCTCGGTGAGGTCGTCCTCGGCCCGGATGCGTTCGGGGAGGAGCCATCGGCCGACCGTCAGCAGGTAGAGGAAGCCCACGACGCTCACCACCGCCCCGAGCGCGGTGAACTCGAACATCGAGAACGGCCGGCCCAGATATTCGGGCCGGGCGACGATGTCGCTCGCGAGGATGTTCGTCGAGGTACCGATGAGCGTGAGCATCCCGCCGAACATCGAGGCGTACGACAGCGGGATCAGCAGTTTGGAGGGGGAGGTCCCCCCCTCGTGGGCCAGATCCGTGACCATCGGGAGGAGGATGGCGACGGCCGCGGTGTTGTTTATGAACCCGGAGATGGGGCCGACGAGACTCATGGTCGCTCCGAGCTGTCGGGAGAGCGAATCGCGGGTGAACCGGGCGATGTGACGGCCGAGCAGCTGGATGATACCGGTCCGCTGGACGCCCGCAGAGAGGATGAACATCGCGAGCACGGTCAGCGTCGCCGAGGAGGCGAACCCCGAGGTCCCCTCGGCCGCCGATATTTCGGTGAGGTTCACCGGCCCGTCGGTCCCGAGTACCATCAGCGCCACCATGATCCCGATGGCCGTGATGTCGATGGGGACCGGCTCGGTCGCGAACAGGACCAGCGCGACGAGGATGATGCCGAACACCGCGATCATCCCAGGCGTCACTGGTGGGAGTGCCACGACGGAGGGACTCCTGCGGCGGGTAAAAAGCTCCCGACAGCGGGCGAAGGAGCTACCCCTGCTGGTCCATCAGCTCGACCTCGGCCACCGTCTCGTAGGGGTGTCTGCCCTTCCGGACCGAGTCGAGCATGACGAACGCCTGGTCGGGCGAGAGGAAGTGCCGACAGACCGCCCGGCCGAGCGGCGTCGGCGAGAGCCCGTCGATGAAGCCGTACTCGATGAGCTTCGCGAGCGCGTGTCGCGTGGGCACCTCACCGACCATGCGGTCGTTGAGTCGCTTCGCACCCTTCCCGGCGACGACGAGGTTCGCGAGCGTCTCCTCGACCGCCGCGCCCTCGTCGTAGCGGGTGTCGACCGACTCCATCTCGCCCTTCAGGAGCTTGAACGCAACCTCGTCCTCGGTCATCTCCTGGGAGCCGTGGTACGTGCAGTCGGGCTCGACGAGCAGGTAGACCGTCCCCTCGTCGTGGTAG
>JBEPXB010000560.1:0-2697 GCA_041642135.1 Halobacteriales archaeon
GCCGCCCTGCCGCGTCTTCGAGACGACGTACGACCGGTCATCGGGGACCGGGTCCCGACCGTCCACGACCCGACACAGCATCCCCGGGAGCGACCGGAGCGACACCGGCCCGGGGACGTTCCGGTCCTCTAGCCCCGAGAGCACCAGCGGGACGTGGACGTTCTCGTCGTAGAGGTACGGCTCGTGGCCGTATGTACCGTGCTCGCCGAACGCCTCGCCGTGGTCGCCGTGGACCGCGACGACCGGGTCGTCCCCGTCGAGATCGGCGAGGAGCCGCTCCAGGAACGCGTCGGCGTAGCGGATCGAGTCGTCGTAGGCGGTCACGAGCCGGTCGTGGATCGCCGGCGAGAACGGCGTCTCGTGGCTCTGTCGCCAGAACTCGAAGTTGGCGTGGAACTCCTCCCACCACGGCTGGGTGCGGTACTCCGCGCTCGACATGTAGGGGTTGTGGGCGTCCATCAGGAACACCCAGAGGAAGTACGGCTCCTCGCCCGACCGCACCCACTCGATCGCCTCCTCGTAGTAGGACTCCCAGGGCTTGAACACCTCCTCGCGCTGCCAGAGGTTCAGCAGGACCCGCGCCATCGAGGAGACCGGGCTCTCGTCTAAGAACCCCTGGAAGACCCGCTGGTAGAGCCCGCTCCGGTTCGACTCGTCCATGAAGTCCTGGAAGCGGTCGAACCCGCCGTCGAACGAGAAGTGTCTCGACGTGAAGGGGTTCGGCGTGAACGCCGCCGTCCGGTACCCCCGCCGCGAGAGCATCTCCGGGAGCGAGTCGCGGGCCTCCATGTGCCGGCGGATGCGCTCCCGTCGGGCGCTCAGGTCCGACCCCTCGGCGCCCTCGCGTTCGACCGGGTACTGGCCGGTGAAGATCACCGGCATCGACTCCGGCGTCGCGGGGCCGGGCGCGATGGCGGTCTCGAAGTTCAGCCCGTCCTCGGCCATCCGGTCGAGGGTGGGCGTCGTGTCCCGCTCGTAGCCCGCGAACCCGCAGTGGTCCGCCCGCAGGCTGTCGACCGTCACGAGGACGACGTTCGGGCGGTCGCTCACAGCGACCCCCCCGCCGCGAGTTCGTCCGCGGCGTCGTCGATGGTTCGGGACTCGGCCTCGGCGTGGCGGTCGGACGCGAGCAGGCCGGCGAACTCCGCGGCCGCCTCGGTCTCCTCGCCGGCGCGGTTCCGCTGTTCGTCCGGGTCCGAGGCCAGGTCGTAGAGCTCCCCGCCGGAGTCGCCCTCGAGGTACTTCCCCCGAGCCGTTCGCACCGCGGCCCGGCGGCTCCCCTCGGCGAACACCTTGCTCGTCACCCAGGGCTCTGCCTCCTCGAACAGCGACGGCGCGGGGAACGAGTGCTCCGCGCCCGCGATGTCGGCAATCGTCGGTGCGATGGAGCGCAGGCCGACGGGGCGCTCGACCCGGCCCGTCCGGTCGGCGTTCGAGACCACCAGCGGCACGTGGATCAGGTCCTCGTAGAGGAACGGCTGGTGGCCGTAGCGACCGTGAGAACCGAACTCCTCGCCGTGGTCGGCGTGGACGACGAACACCGGGTCGTCGTCGGCCAGATCACGTCCCAGCCGGTCGAGGAACCGGTCGCCGTACTTGATCGAATCGTCGTAGAGGTCGATCAGCCGCTGGCGCTCGCGCGGCGAGAAGTCGGGCTCCCACCCGTTGTTGAACATCTCGAAGTACTGGCGGAAGGCGACGTACTTGTCCCAGCGGGAGCTCCACCGCTGTTCGTCGGTCGGCGGCACCCACGGGTGGTGCGGTTCGAGCAGCAGCACCCAGAGGAAGTAGGGCTCCTCGACGCGCTCGCGCCACGCGAGGATCTGGTCGTAGAAGTCCTCCCACGGCCGGAGGATCTCGTTCTTCGTGATCACGTTCCGTGCCAGCCGGAGGTACGTCGAGAGGCCGCCCCCCTCGATCGAGCGCCGGAACACCCGGTTCCACGCCCGCTCGACCAGCCCCTCGTCGCGGTCGAGGAAGTCCTCGAACCAGTCGAACCCCTCGTCGAACCCGAAGTACGACGAGGCGGGCGGGTTCGGCGACATCGCCCCCGTCGCGTACCCCGCCCGGGAGAGCACCTCGGCGAGCTTCGGTCGGGAAGTCACCTGCGTTCGCTGTTCGTCCGTCCGGCCGACCTCCGGGCTCGCGAGCGAGTGCCGGCCGGTCATCACGCTCGTCATCGAGGCGATGGTCGGCACTCCCGAGGCGACGGCGTTCTCGAAGACCAGGCCGTCCTCGGCCATCCGGTCGAGCGTCGGCGTCGTGTCCCGCCCGTAGCCCATGTACCCGCAGTGGTCCGCACGCAGGCTGTCGTAGGTGACCAGGACGACGTTCCTGTTCACGCTACGCACCTGCCGGCGGGGAGGTCGGACCGATCGGGCGGGAGCGGCGGTCTCGCGTACATACTGTCGGACTCGTTCGTAACCGTACCCCCCATTCTCGGCTGGGACAAGGACTGTCCGGGACATGAACGTTTTCACTCGTGCATACCGGGAGCCGCGGTCGACCGGAGGAGGAGTCCGCTCCGGCCGCCCCCCGTGTCATACTGTACCGAATGCGGGACGCGATCACACCCCACCGAGATGATTGATCGGGAATAGTTTTGCACGTAAGAGAGACAAAATTCAAGCACGGTTAGGATGAACCGGTCGAACGCAAGTGTTTCACGGCCTATCGCAGACCCAACCATGACAGACA
>JBEPXB010000561.1:0-2687 GCA_041642135.1 Halobacteriales archaeon
AGCACGCCCCTCAGGCGCTGATGCGCTGGGGGATCGACGCCATCGTCGGCGAGTCGTTCGCGGAGATCTTCGCAGGCAACTGTCTCGCGCTCGGTATTCCGACAGTCACGGCGGACCAGGAGACGGTCCGCGAGCTCCAGGACTACGTCGAGAAGTACCCCGACGCGGAGATCGAGGTCGACGTCGCAGGTGAAACGGTCCACTACGACGACCGGACGGTCGAGGTGACCGTCGAGGACGCCCAGCGAAAGGCGCTCGTGGACGGCATCTGGGACACCACCGCGCTGATGAAAGCGAATAAAAACGCCGTCGCCGAGACGGCCGCCTCGCTCCCGTACGTTGAGGACCCCGCGACGGGGACGAGCGGCGACGACTGAACCGGATCTGGATCCGGTCCCACGGACCGGTACTGTTCTCGTACGACGATCCGAACGAGAACGTCGGATGGGACTTTCGAGATGTTTCGATCGTGCTCTACATCAGCAGACCGGAACGTCTCGAAACCGCGGCCCCTTTCATACGGTCGTGCGTCGTCTTTTCCCGGCGGTACCCGACCCCGTCCGGGTGATCGCCGGTACATCGGTACGCACGACCGTATCAGTCCCGCTCGGCGGTTCATCCAGTAGTCGTTCGAACATCCCCACGAACCCCCGTTCACGCTGACCCCAAACCACTTGTCGGTGGGCACGAACGAGGGGCGGTAGACGTGGATCCGCACGAACGGCCGGCGTACGGTTCGCTCGCGCTCGGAGGGCTGTTCGGCCTGTTCGGTGTTCTCCTCGGGGCCTGGGCGAGCACCTGGGGTGGATCGTCGGGTGCGGACGGAGGGATGGCCGGTGGCCTCGCGGGAGCCGCGGTCCTCGTCGGGTTCGCCGTCGCCGGGGTCTTCCTCCTCGCCGGACTCGCCCTCGCAGGCGTCGGCTGGCGGTCGCTACGGACCGGTCGAACGACGCCCCCGTCGGTCACCCTCGGCGCGGGCCTCGGGTTCGTCGGGTCGGTGCTCCTGACGGCCGTGGCGCCGAGTAGTTCCTTCCTGATCCCCGTGCTGGCGATCCTCGGGGGCGTCCTCGGACACCGCCTGGCACCGGATCCCGCCGAGGCGGCCGGGGACTGACTGCCCGGACGGATCCCCGCCGTACCGACACCCTCTTTTCACGGCCCGACCCACGACGGCGCATGACACACGAGATAGTCGTCATCCCGGGCGACGGCATCGGGCAGGAGGTCGTCCCGGCGGCCGTCGAGGTACTGGAGGCGGTCGCCGGCGATCCCGGACCGGAGTTCGAGTTCGTCGAGGCCGAGGCGGGCGACCGCGTCCTCGAGGAGACCGGCGAGGCGCTCCCGGGGTCGACGTACGACGCGGCGGCGGCCGCGGACGCGACGCTGTTCGGCGCGGCCGGCGACACCGCCGCGGACGTCATCCTGCCGCTTCGGGAGGCGGTCGGGTCGTTCGTCAACGTCCGGCCGGCCCGGGCGTACCCGGGCGTCGACGCCGTCCGGCCCGAGACGGACCTCGTGTTCCTCCGGGAGAACACCGAGGGGGTGTACGCCGGTCACGAGGACCGCCTCTCGGCGGACCTCTCGACGCTGACGCGGGTGATCACCACCTCCGCCTCCGAGCGGCTGGCGGCGTTCGCCTGCGACTACGTGACCGAGCGCGGCGGCGACTCGTTCGGGGTGGTCCACAAGGCGAACGTGATGCGCGAGACGGACGGCCGGTTCCGCGACGCCGTCGTCGGCGTGGCCGAGGAACGCGGCCTGGAGACCGAGGAGGTGCTGATGGACGCGTTCGCGACGCGGGTCTGTCTCGACCCGACGGAGTTCGACGTCGTGGTGACGCCGAACCTCGCGGGCGACGTGCTCTCGGACCTCGCCGCGGGCCTCGTTGGGGGACTCGGCCTCCTGCCGAGCGCCAACATCGGCCCGGAGAACGCTCTGTTCGAGCCGGTCCACGGCACCGCGCCCGACATCGCGGACGAGGGCGTCGCCAATCCCTGTGCGGCGGTGCTGTCGGCGGCGATGCTGCTCGACCACCTCGGCTACGGCGCCGAGGGCGACCGGATACGCGAGGCCGTCGAGGGCGTCCTCGCCGACGGGCCGCGGACGCCCGATCTGGGCGGCGACGCGACGACCGACGCGGTCACGACCGCCATCGTCGAGCGGCTCTGAGCGGGGTCGGAGCCCGGAGACCCCCGTCCGATCGGTGTTCCCGGTTCACTCCCCGGTCCGTTCGGCCCCTTCCCCGCGACCGTCCTCGCTCTCTCCGTCGGAGCCGGTGTCGGGGGAGAATCAGGCGCGGGTCCCGACGGGGAGCCCGAACAGCATCAGGACCGTGCCGAACACCGCGCGACATCGTAGTCGTGCGCGATGGAGACGGCACCGCCGACCACCGCGAACAGGAGCGTGTCGGTCGTGTCGGAGGGCACGTCCGTCGACCGACATCGGTGTGTCCTCCTACTTCAGGTAGCCCAGATCCCGGAGCTGGTCGGCGATCTCGGCGAACTCGGCCTCGGTGAGTTCGCCCGAGCGCTGGTGCTGGACGACGATGCTCCGGAGGAGGAACCGGACGAGGTCGGACGTCGAGGAGAAGGAGGTACCCTCGATGGTCTCCTCGACGCGGTCGGCGAGCTCCTTCGGGATCGAGACCGTGGTATACTCGGTCATGCTCCGGGAGTCGGTCGGCGGGC
>JBEPXB010000562.1:0-2686 GCA_041642135.1 Halobacteriales archaeon
GCCGTCTTCTTCGCGGGCCTGGTGATGGGACAGAAGGGGATCTCGACGTTCACGCCGCTGTTCGTCGCCACACAGCTCGACATGACGGAGGTGGCGGGCAACGGCGTCCTGACGGTCTTCTTCTCCGCGGGCGCGGTCGGCGTCCTCGTCGGCGGGGTGGTCGCCGACCGCGACGACCCGCACCTCGTCGCGGTGACCGCGCTCCTCGCCGGGAGCGCCGCGCTCGCGGCGCTGGTCGCCGGCGTCGCCGGGACCGGACCGGCGGTCGCCTTCCCGGCCTTCGCCTTCGTCGGGGTCTGCTACGGCCTGCCGCTCCCCTCGCGGGACCGGCTGGTCTCGGCCGCCTCCTCGTCGACGGACGTCGGGACGACCTTCGGGGTCATCTTCACCGCCGCCGCCGTCGGCTCGTTCGTCAGCCCCACGCTGCTCGGCGGGGTCATCGAGCGGGCGGGGACCGCCGCGACGTTCGCAGTCGTCGCGCTATTCTTCCTCGTGGCCGCGGGGGTCGTCCTCCTCCTGAAGCTCGGCCTCGTCGGCGAGCGGACCACCCGTTCGGAACCGGGGACGAGAACGGGGACGGAGCCGACCGACGGCGACGACGACTGAGACTCATACGGTCGTGCGTAGTCTTTTACCGGCGCTAACCGACCCCGTCCGGGTGATCGCCGGTACATCGGTACGCACGACCGTATCAGTCCTCGGCCTCGGCCGCCATGTCCCGCTTCAGCGCCTCGAGGATGTCAGCGTTGGCCGCCTCGATCACGCCCTCGACGAACCCGGGGTCCGAGGCCGTCGGGTCGCCGAGCCCGCCACCCGGCGTGACCTCGTCGAAGTAGGCGTACTGTCGGACCTCGTAGCGGGACTGCTCCTGCGGTCGCTTCGCCTCGCTGTCGACCAGATCGGGGTGGAACAGTTCGATCACGCTCGTCTCGTGTTCGCCGGCGTGGCCCCAGTCGTCACCGAAGCGTTCCTCGAGCCGTTCGCGGGTCAACGACTCCGCCCGGAGCGTGTCGACGCTGACCGGGAGGTGCTGGGCGTGCTGTTCGATGCTGCCGGTCGGGAGCACGACGAAGTCCGCGTCGGCGACGGCCTCGCCGGCGTCGGCCGAAGTCATCCCGCCGAGGTCGTACGTCGTGTCGTAGTCGAGCGAGACGGGCACGGCTCGGCGCGACGGCGACGGGGGTCGTATAGCCGTCGGTCGGGAGCGGAGCCGGAGACGAGATACGCGAGGCGGTTCCGACCCCCCGAACGGGTCCCGAGGACGAACCCGCGTGATGAGCCACACCGGGTACCGAGGACAGAGGGACGGGAGGTCGTACCGACCGCCGATCCGTCCGTGGAGCGACCCCGAGGATCGATCACCTCGCACCTCACAACGGCCCGGGATCCGGGGCATGGCCCGACCGTCGTGACGTCGGTCATGCCACACACTACAGGCCCCCGTCACGTGCAGTGCGTAGATTGATACGGTTCGGGGGGAGATGTCACCGTGTGATGTCACGCCTCGAACGCACCCTGCGTCGTGTCAAGTACGCGGCCGTCGGTGGCGCCATCGGCGGCGCGCTCGGCGGACTGGTGAGCCGGAACGCCGCGAGCACCGGGGCAGGGATGGGGGCGCTCCTGGGTGCGACGGTCGCGGAGAAACAGGAGGCCGTCGACGGCGTCCTCGGCCGGATGCGGGAGAAGCGGGCCGGCTGGTAGCGGGTTCGACCCGAAACGGGGGTCCCTCGCGATGCGGAACGGGCCCTCCGCACCGTCCGACGAGTTCATCGAGCGAGCGCTTAATCCCGTCCACGTCCAAGCCCCTCCATGTGCGGACGTACCTCGCTCTTCGCCGCGCTCGCGGACCTGGAGGAGACCTTCGACGCACGACTGGTCGCGGACGGGGGTTCCGCGAGCCACGCGGGTGGAGCCTCGTCGGGCCGGTGGTCCGGCGGTGGATACCGACCCCGGTACAACATCGCGCCCGGCGAACCCCTCGAGGTGATCGCGAACGACGCGCCGGGGAAGATCGACCGGTACCACTGGGGGCTGCTCCCGCCGTGGGCCGACGGGACCGACGAGGGGTTCATCAACGCCCGCTCGGAGACCGCGAGCGAGAAGCGCTCGTTCGCCGACGCCTGGGAGTCGAGGCCGTGTCTCGTCCTCTCCTCTGGGTTCTACGAGTGGCGGAAGACGAACGGCGGTCCCAAACGCCCCTACCGGGTCTACCGCGAGGACGCCCCCGCGTTCGCCATGGCCGGGCTCTGGGAGGTCTGGGAGGGCGGGGACCGGAGGATACCCTCGGTCACGATCCTCACGACCGAGCCGAACGACCTGATGGAGCCCATCCACGACCGGATGCCGGTCGTCCTCCCCGCGGACGAGGAGGAGACGTGGCTGACCGGGGGCCCGGAGGAGCGAGCGGAACTCTGCCGGCCCTATCCGGAGTCGGACCTCGACGCCTACGAGATCTCGACCCGGGTGAACGACCCCGAGAACGACGACCCGAGCGTGATCGAACCGCTCGGCCACGAGCAGTCCGGGCTCGGGGAGTTCTGAGATCGACCCGACGCGCGACCGAGCGGAGACGTGGGACGGGGTCAGTAGGTCTCGACGGCGAGCCCGTCAACCCGATCGAACTCGTCGACGTTCCGGGTGAGAACGGGCGTCCCGTGAACGGTCGCGGTTCCGGCGATCAGCACGT
>JBEPXB010000563.1:0-2679 GCA_041642135.1 Halobacteriales archaeon
GAGCGGATCGAGTCGGTCCTCGAGAAGCACGGCCTGCCGGCGAGAACCGAGTCCACCATCACCGACCGGGAAGCGCTGTTCGCGGAACTGGCCGAGATCCGCGAGCAGGGGTACGCGCTCAACGACGAGGAGAAGCTCCGCGGCCTCCGTGCGGTCGGTGCGCCGATCATCGGCCGGGACGGCGAACCGCTGGGCGCCATCAGCGTCTCCGACACGACACGGAACATGCCCGACGACCTGTTCCACGAGGAGATGCCCGACCGTATCATGGGCGCGGCCAACACCATCGAGGTCAACTACAACGCCACCCACGGTTGAGCGCCACCCACGGCCGAACGACGGTCGCGGTCGTCTGGTGACGGTTCCATCGGGTGTTCGAGGCGGCCGGAGCCGGCTCAGGTTATCTCCGGGAGCACCTCGTCGACGAACAGCTCCAGCGAGGCGTGGGTGTCCGCCAGGTCGATGGTGGGGAACTGCATCCGGATCTTGAACTCGTCGAGGTCGAGCGCCTCCTCGTACCGCTCTATCTCCCCGACGACCTCCGCCGGCGTCCCGACGACGAACCGCTCGTGTCTCAGTTTCTCCCACGGCGAATCGAAGTCGTCGGACTCGATGGCGTCGTCCTGGCCCCAGTCGCTGTAGCTGCCGTACTTCTCCATCAGCGGCGCCTTCACCGCCGCCTCGGCGGCCTCGGTCGTCTCGGCGACGAACACCTCGCGGCCGAAGCCGACCCGGCGGTCGCCGTCCACCTCCGATGCCGCGTCGCGGAACGCCGCCACCTGCTCCTTCGCCACGCTGAACGGGACGTGTGCGCCCATCCAGCCGTCGGTCAACTTCGCGGCCCGTCGGATGCTCGACTCGTTACTCGCACCGGTGATGATTTCGGGTCGGGGGTCCTGTATCGGCTGTGGGTTGATCGTCACGTCCTCGAAGGAGTAGACCTTCCCCTCGTAGCTGACGCGTTCCTCGGTCCAGAGCCGCTTTATCATCTGAACGCCCTCGACGAACCGCGCCAGCGCCTCGGACCTGTCGATGCCGAAGGCCTCGAACTCCTCCGGCCGGTAGCCCTGAGCGACGCCGAACCGGAACTGACCCCCCGTGAGGTGGTCGAGGGTGGCGCCGTACTCGGCCATCCGGACCGGGTTGTGGTACGGCAGGAGACACATCCCCGTTCCGAGTCTCATGTCGCCGACGTGGTCGGCGAGGTACGCGATGACCGCCTCGTTGAGGAAGTAGTTGTCGTCGGTCGCGTGGTGTTCGCCGACGAACAGGCTGTAGAAGCCGGCGTCGCGGACGAGTTCCGTCTGGTAGACGAACTCCTCGGCGATCCCCTCCATCGAGCGGGACGGCTCGAACTGGGTGACCAGAAAGTAGCTGACGTCCATTACGGCCTACGCGTCCGCGGGTGGGGTAATAAAGGTGGGCCGGTGGGTCGTCTGAGTGTTCAGAGACACGATAGCAGACCGAAAACCGGCATCGGTATCTACCCACACACCGGCTTCCAGGCAAAGGTTATGTGCGTCCCCTCTGCAGAGTCGGCCGTCATGGTAGTCAGACGCAGCGAACTCACCACCCCCGGGAGCAGCATGAAGATGATGGAGAAGGCGGCCGGCTCCGACGCCGACGAGGTCATGCTCGACCTCGAGGACGCCGTCGCGCCGAGCGAGAAGGTCGAGGCACGCGAGAAGATCGTCGAGGCGATCCACGAGTTCGACTGGAGCGACAAGGTCGTCTCGGTTCGTATAAACGACCTCGACCACCCGAACGCCCACGGCGACCTCATCGAGGTGGTCGCGGGGGCGGGCGAGCACATCGACACGATCATGGTCCCGAAGATCGAGCGCGAGGGGGACGTCTACATGGTCGAGAAGCTCCTCGCGGGCATCGAGGCCGACAACGACATCGAGAACACCGTCGGTATCGAGGTGCTCATCGAGGAGGTCGAGGCGCTCCAGCGCGTCGATGGGATCGCCGCCACCGGCGACCGGCTCGAGGCGCTCGTCCTCGGCTTCGGCGACTACTCGGCCTCCCAGGGCATGAACCTCGAGAGCATCGGCGGGGAGAACGAGTACCCCGGCGACGTCTGGCACTACGCCCGGAACGCGGTGGTCGTGGCCTGCCGCGTGAACGGGATCGACGCCATCGACGGGCCCTACGGGGACTTCTCGGACCCGGAGGGCTACCGGATGGAGTGTGAACGCTCGCACGTCCTCGGGTTCGTCGGCAAGTGGGCCATCCACCCCAGCCAGATCGAGATCGCCAACGAGGTCTATGCACCGGAGCCCGACGAGGTCGAGCACGCCCAGCGGGTCGTCGAGGCGATGGAGGCCGGCCAGGAGGCCGGCAAGGGTGCGGTCCAGCTCGACGGCGAGATGATCGACGAGGCCTCGATCCGGAAGGCCCGCGAGACCATCGACCGGGCCCGGGAGATCGGGATGCTCGACGGGTAGATCCGCCCCGGCTCCGGCCGTTCCGGCCCCGCTGGGCCGACGATCCGGACCGGTTCGGTCCGCCGAACCCGTTCCGCAACGCAACGTTTTAAGCACGCGGCAGTTCACGATAGCCCATACCACATGAGGCGAACCGACCCGTCGGTCCCGCGGCCGGTCGGAGCGACGGCGTCGACTCGCCGTGGTACCGTCCGCGCGCCCGAGCCACACGAGGGCGGGGGCGCCGGTG
>JBEPXB010000564.1:0-2678 GCA_041642135.1 Halobacteriales archaeon
GGCGAGACCGGGCGCCGGGCCGCCCCGCCCCAGATTTTATGTGGGCCGGTCCTACTACCGTAAAAACGCGATGACACGGCCCACACGCCAGCGGGAGCGCGAGGGGGATCGCCAGGAGGAGACCGCGGAGGAGGAGGCCGCCCGGCTCTGCCCCGAGTGTGGTGCCGACCGGATCGTCAAGAGTGCCGACCGGGGCGAACTGATCTGTGACGAGTGTGGCCTCGTCGTCGAGGAGGACCAGATCGACCCCGGCCCGGAGTGGCGGGCGTTCAACCACTCCGAGCGCCAGAACAAGTCCCGCGTGGGCGCCCCCACCACCCAGACGATGCACGACAAGGGGCTGACCACCCAGATCGACTGGAAGGACAAGGACGCCTACGGCCGGTCGATCAGTTCCGAGAAGCGCTCGCAGATGCACCGGCTGCGCAAGTGGCAGGAGCGCATCCGCACCAAGGACGCCGGCGAGCGCAACCTCCAGTTCGCCCTCTCGGAGATCGACCGCATGGCGAGCGCGCTGGGCGTGCCCCGGTCGGTCCGGGAGGTCGCGTCGGTGATCTACCGCCGCGCGCTCAAAGAGGACCTCATCCGCGGCCGTTCCATCGAGGGCGTCGCCACCTCCGCGCTGTACGCCGCCTGTCGGAAGGAGGGGATCCCGCGCTCGCTCGAGGAGATCAGCGAGGTCTCCCGCGTCGAGCGAAAGGAGATCGGTCGGACCTACCGGTACGTCTCACAGGAGCTCTCCCTCGAGATGGAGCCCGTCGACCCGACGAAGTACGTCCCCCGGTTCTGCTCGGAGCTCGGACTGAGCGAGGAGGTGCAGTCGAAGGCCAGCGACATCATCGAGACGACCGCCGAGAAGGGCCTCCTCTCCGGGAAGTCCCCGACGGGCTATGCGGCCGCCGCGATCTACGCCGCCTCCCTCCTGTGTAACGAGAAGAAGACCCAGCGCGAGGTCGCCGACGTCGCCCAGGTCACCGAGGTCACCATCCGAAACAGGTATCAAGAGCAGATCGAAGCCCTCGGCATCACCGCCTGATCGTCTCCCGTCGCCGTCCCCTCCGTTCCCCGCCCCGCCCTCGCGCCGTCCCGCGGCCCACTCGTCAGCGCTCACGCGTCCCCCGCGTTCACTTTCACCCCGCCGGCGAGCGTTTGAAGCCCCCGGCGGTGATAGGGAGGACAATGCGGCTGGACGACTACCTCGAGGGCTTCGAGCGGGACGAGCGGGCGGACCTCCGCAAGCTCGCCGAGGAGAAGTCCTACGCCATCACCGACCACATCGAGGACGTGAAGACGCGGTTCGACGAGCGGCTGAGCGGCGACGCGCTCGTCGGGTCGACCTCGCCCTCCATCTTCGTCGGCCGGTCGAACTACCCCACCGTCTCGACGGGGCTGCTCTCGCCGGTCGGCGACGAGGAGAACGCCGCCGGCTACACGACCAGCGGGCAGTGGTACCGCGATGGGTTCTCCATCGACGACGTGTTCCAGCGCCGAACCGGACTCCTGAACTCCACCCGGTCGGCCGACGTGAACGTCGAGGACGTCTGGGACGGCTTCGTCGGGGTCCAGCGCGAGGTGGCCATCGCCGACCGACCCGTAGGGGTGGAACTCGGCCTCGACGGCCGCCCGGAACTCGACCTCGAATCCTCCGTCGACGACGTGGGCGCGCCGACCGGGCCGCGGGCCAGAGCACGGAGCGCCGAACTCACCGAGAACCCCCACGTCCCCCGTGCCGTCGAGAAGACCCTCTCGGACGACGACTGGCGCGCGGAGGGGGCGATCAACTACCTCTACAGGCGGGGGTTCGACGTCTACGAGATCGACGACGTGCTCTCGGCGGGGGCGCTCGGCCGTGCCGAGGAACGCCGGCTCGTCCCGACCCGCTGGTCTATCACGGCCGTCGACGACACCGTCGGCCAGTTTCTTCGAGGAACGATCCGGAACGCCCCCTCGGTCGACACCGTCGAGGTCCACTACAACGAGTACGTCGGCAACCAGTACTGGGTAGTGCTCGCGCCGGGCGACTGGGAGTTCGAACTCGTCGAGATGAAGGCGCCCGGCAGCATCTGGAACCCCGACGCAGGGGGGTCGTACTACGTCGCCGCGGACCGCGAGGGCTACGAGGGCCGGACGGAGTACGTCGAGGAGACGGCGGGCGCCTACTACGCCTCGCGGCTCGGGGTACTGGAGGAACTCGCCGACCGCGGCCGGCAGGCGAAGGTCCTGGTACTCAGGCACGCCTCCGAGGAGTACTGGGCGCCGGTCGGCGTCTGGCAGATCCGCGAGTCGATCAGGAACGCCTTCGAGGACGAGGGCGGCGAGGCCGAGACGTTCCACGAGGCGATCCGGGAACTCGACGACCGGCTTCCCATCTCGTCCGAACGGCTCCGGCGCAAATCACGGATGGTCGCGGGGCTCCAGACCCGGCTCGCGGAGTTCGCCAGTAAGTGAGTTTGGGTGTGTTCCGAAGGGGTCGGTCGAACCGTCGGGTGGGACTGATAGTGACTAGGGAAGTGATTTGCTTGTCGAGACGATAGAGCCGGTAATGGGTCGGCTCGACGATATCACGCTCGAAGAACTCTACGAGCTAAAGGACCAGATCGACGAAGGGAAGCCGCGAGAACGTGTTCTCGCGGCGATTGGCCGCAAGCAAGGTGATCACTTAGACACACTGGCTGACC
>JBEPXB010000565.1:0-2676 GCA_041642135.1 Halobacteriales archaeon
TCGGCTTCGGATTCGGGCTCGGGCTCGGGCTCGGACTCGGACTCGACGTCCGGTTCGGAGTCGTTCGCGGTCCGCTCGGCGTCGAGCCGTGCCTGCTCGTCCTCGGTCCGGTTCTCCTTGTTCTTCCGGCGGATCTCCTCGAGTTCCTGTTCGACCTCCTCGCGGCCCTTCTGGAACTCGCCGATCGCCTCGCCCGACGAGCGGGCGAGCTTGGGGATCTTGTTCGCGCCGAACAGCAGGACGGCGATGAGCAGTATCACGAGCAGTTCCGGCCCGCCGGGGATACCCGGGAACAGCGGAACGAGGGTTCCGAACATCTTGCCTCACGTAGCCGTGAGACGATTATAGGCTTTTTCCTCGCCACGGGGAGTGGACGGTCCGGCGTACCGGGCGAATACGGTGGGTTCGGGCCCCTCTCGATGGTGATCCGGCGGATCCGCATCTATGCCGGGGGTCTCGGGTGTGGGGTGTCCGGTGGATCGACTAGTCGTCGGCCTCGCCCTCGGTGAGGGTGACGTGGTCGTACTGGTCGCGGAGCACCTTCTTGTCGAACTTGCCCGTTGAGGTCCGCGGGATCGATCCGACGAACTCCACCTCGTCGGGCACCCACCAGGAGGGGAACCGCTCGCCGAGGTGCTGTCTGAGTTCCTCACTCGTCGCCTCGCCGCCGTCCTTCAGGACGACGCAGGCCATCGGCCGCTCCTGCCACTTCTCGTGGTCGACGCCGATGACCGTCGCCTCGGCGACGGCCTCGTGGGCCATCAGCTCGTTCTCCAGTTCGACGCTCGAGATCCACTCCCCGCCGGACTTGATGACGTCCTTCGCGCGGTCGACGATGTCGAGGTAGCCGTGCTCGTCCATCGTGGCGATGTCGCCCGTCTTCAGCCAGCCGTCCTCGGTGAACGACTCCGCGTTGGCGTCCGGTCGGGCGTGGTACTCGTCGACGACCCACGGCCCGCGGACCTGGAGTTCGCCGTAGGCCTCGCCGTCGCGGGGCACGTCCTCCCCGTCGTCGTCGATGATGCGGGTCTGGACCTCCGGGACCGGCAGCCCGGCCTTCGCGCGGTAGGCGTACCGGGTCTCGGGGTCCTGCTCGGCGATCTCCCTGCGGAGGGTCGACAGCGATCCCAGCGGCGACATCTCCGTCATCCCCCAGCCCTGGATGATCGGGGCGTCGAACTCCTCGTCGTAGCGGCGGATGAGCGACTCGGGCGGGGCGCTCCCGCCGACCGTGAGCCGCTCGATGTTCGAGATATCCGTATCGGGATTCTCCTCGAGGTAGTTCGCCATCTCGAGCCAGATGGTGGGGACGGCCGCCGACAGGGTGACCTCCTCGGTGTCGATGAGTTCGGCGATCGAGCCGGGGTCGGTGTGAACGTCGGGGAACACCTGTTCCGCACCGACGAGCGTCGCGGCGTACGGCATCCCCCAGCCGTTGGCGTGGAACATCGGCACCACCGGGAGGACGGTGTCGGCCTGGCTCATCGCGATGGCGTCGGCGTGACCCGCCATGACGCTGTGGAGGTGGACCGCGCGGTGGGTGTAGGAGACCCCTTTCGGCTTGCCGGTCGTCCCCGAGGTGTAGCACATCCCGCACTCCTCGTCCTCGTCGATCTCGGGGAACTCGTAGTCGGTCGACTGCTCCGCGAGGAGGTCCTCGTAGGCGACCACCGGCTCCAGCGAGCAGTCCTCCGGTACCGCCTCGGCCATGACGACGTACTGCTCGACGGTGTCGAACTCGGGGGCGTTCGCCTCGACCACCTCGAGGAGCGCCGGGTCGACGAACACCACCTTGTCGGCGGCGTCGTTGATGATGTACTGGAGGTGTTCGGCGGGGAGCCGCGGATTGCACATGTGGGTCGACCGGCCCGTACACGGCGGCCCGAAGTAGAGTTCGAGGTGTCGGTAGTTGTTCATCGCGACCGTCGCCACCCGCTCGCCCCGCTCGACCCCGAGGTCGTCGAGTGCCCCCGCGAGCTGGCGGACCCGTTTGCCGAGGTCCGCGTACGTGTACCGGTGGATGCTCCCGTCGGTCGTCTTCGTCACGATCTCCCGGTCCGGGAAGAGGTCGACCGCGCGGTCGAGGAGCTGGCCCACCGTGAGGGGTACGTCCATCATGGTCTGTCGTGTGGTTCGGATGCACGTGGCATGATACTTTCCCCGCTCGTGGCGGACTCGTCGCTGAGACGTGCCGTCCGTGCCGGGGTCCCCGCCCGTGCCGTCGTCGGCAGGTGTTAAGTCACCCCACGCACACCCCGTCGTATGCGACTCGACGGAATCCGTGTGATAGACCTGACCACGCTCCTGCCGGGGCCGTACGGGACCCAGCTCCTCGCGGACCTCGGTGCGGACGTGGTGAAGGTCGAGCGGGTCGACGCCGGGGACGACGCGCGGTACACGCCGCCGCTGACGGAGGAGGGCCACGGCGCGCTGTTCGACGCCGTGAATCGAGGGAAACGGAGCATCGCGCTCGACCTGAAGGACGAGCGCAGCCGCGAGGCGCTGTACGAGCTCGTCGCTACCGCGGACGCCTTCGTCGAGCAGTTCCGCCCGGGCGTCGTCGACCGCCTCGGCGTCGACTACGACACCCTGCGCGAGCACAACCCCGATCTGGTCTACTGCTCGCTGTCGGGCTACGGCCAGTCCGGCCCGAAGTCCGGGAAGGCGGCCCACGAC
>JBEPXB010000566.1:0-2676 GCA_041642135.1 Halobacteriales archaeon
AGCGAGGGTACGAGCACGCGCTTCCGGCCGTAGAGGTCCGCGAGCAGCCCCGTCACCGGGACGAAGAGCACCCCGGGGACCGCGAACGCCGTCATGACGAGGCCGACCTCCGCGTCCGAGACGCCGACGCCCTCGCCGATGCGCGAGAGGATCGGGGCCGGCACCTCGTAGCCGAACATCACGACGAACGCGACGAGCATCATCGCGAGCAGCGTCGGGTCCGCGGCCAGCGAACGGTATCCCGCCGACCGGTCCCCGGCCTCCTCCGTACCCCCGTCGACCATCCACCGCCCCCTCGCCCGGGGGTCACAAGAAGGTTGAGAACCGGGTCGCAGGGAGGGTCGGGTCGTCCGTCGGCCGGGGGGTCCGTGGGGCCCCGCGAGTCAGGAGACGCCGAGTATCTCGCGGGCCTGCCCGGTCGTGGCTATCGGCCGCCCGAGTTCCTCGGCCACCCGGACGATCCGTTCGACGAGCTGGGCGTTCGACTCCGCGGGCTCGCCACGGCGGTAGTAGACGTTGTCCTCGAGACCGACCCGGACGTGCCCGCCGAGCAGCACCGCCATCGTCGTCAGTGGGAGCTGGTGGGGACCGAACCCGAGGACGTTGAACGGCGAGCCCTCCGGCAGCCCGTCGACGAGATTCAGCAGGTTCCGGGGGCTCGGCGGCGAGGTCGTCCCGCCGCCGAAGATGAGGTTGATGTAGGGTGGCTCCTCGAGGATGTTCTGCTCGAGCAGCCGGTAGGTCTCGTTGAGGTGGCCGTTGTTGAACACCTCCAGTTCGGGCGTGATACCCCGTTCGCGCATCTCGCGGCCGAGTTCCTCGATGGTGTGTCGGGTGTTCTCGCTCGTGAGGTGCTGGTACCGGTTGAGCGGTCCCATATCCAGACTCGCCATCTCCGGCGGCGGGTCGGTTCGCAGCGAGCTCCGGCGCTCCTCCAGGGGTGCGCCGGTCCCTCCCGTGGAGTTCTGGATCACGACGTCGTCGGTCGCGTCCCGGACCGCGTCGTTGACCTGTTGAAAGCGCTCGGTTTCGAAGGAGCGTTCGCCGTTGGGCCGGCGGGCGTGGAGATGGACGACGCTCGCGCCGGCGCGCTCGCAGGCGGCCGCCGCGGTGCCGATCTCTTCGGGTGTCTCCGGGACGTTCGGGTTCGCCTCCTTCCCGTGGACGCCGCCGGTGAGCGCGACGGTCACCACTACCGGCTCGGCGGCGAGGTAGTCCTCGTAGCTCACGGCTCGGGCTCCTCGTAGAACTCGCAGTCGGTCTCGAACGCGAGGCCGTAGCGGGCGTTACAGACGTCCGCACGCATCGGCTCGACGAACGCCTCCACGGCGGTGCAGTACGCCCGCGCGGTCTCGAACTCCGTTCCCCCGCTCGACTCGCGGTAGTCGAGATGCGGGCACTGGTCGTGGGCCATGCCGAGCGGTCGCCGCCGGGGGGTGTAAACGTACCCCCAGCGGCGACCGGGTGGGACGCAGGGACCGGACGAGGTTGCACCCCGGTCGCCTCTCGGCGGTCCGTGGCTACCGTTTCGCCGGCCTGGCTTTCGGTTCGATGACGCCCCGGACGAGGTCGGTGTCGACCCGGTCGCCGGCCGCCTCCATCTCGTCGGTCAGCGCCCGGTACCGCGACTTGAGGTCGCCGTAGGCCGCCGAGTCGGCGAGTTCCGCGTCGGTCTTCGCCGCCTCGAGCGCGCCGAGCTTCTGGGCCACGCGGAACCGCTCCTCGAGGGCGTCCTCGTAGTCCTCGAGGGCGAGCAGCCGGTCGATCGTGTCCCGGAGCTTCGAGACGGTCACCGGCTTCGTGAGGTACGTGTCGAACGACATCGGGGCGATGTCCTCGTCGGGTTCGACGGCCGTCAGCATCGCCACCCGGCAGTCGTGACCGCTCGCCCGGATCGCCTCCAGCACCTCGTCGCCCGACTGGCCCGGCATCCGCCGGTCGAGCAGGACCACGTCGACGGTCTCGTCGAGTAGCGACAGCGCCGCCTCCCCGCCGTCGGCCGTCTCGACCTCCCCGACGAACCGCTCGAGCATGTCGGCGTACATCTCGCGGATCGACGCCTCGTCGTCGACGACGAGCACGGACGCGTTATCGAGAGACACGTTCGTTCGACGGATCCCGTCCGTGGAACATAACGGTTCGCACCGGTTCACTTCCACGAACCGAACGTCGGTCCCGCTCCGCCTACCCGTTTTTCCGACGAGAAAACGCTCCTGATGGGTTATACGAGTGACCCGTGTAGGGGTGATCGATGGGGGGCGAACGAACGAGATCCGGCGTCGGGTCGGGGGGCCCGACGGTGCTGATCGTGGACGACGACCGGGATCTCGCCGACCTGTACGCGGCCTGGCTCGACGACCGATACGACGTGCGGACCGCCTATGGGGGCGAGGAAGCGCTCGAGGTGTTCCGGCGGGAGCGTCACGCCATCGATGCCGTCCTGCTGGACCGGCGGATGCCGGACCTCCACGGGGACATGGTGTTGGTATCGGTCCGGGATGCAGGGTTCGACTGTCCGGTCGCGCTCGTGACCGCCGTCGCCCCCGACTTCGACGTCCTCGGCAGGGGGTTCGACGACTACGTCCGGAAGCCCGTCTCGAACGCCGTCTCGAGCGTGTCCGCGACCGCGCCGGGACCGGTCGACATCCGCGGGCGGTGCTCGCGAACTGACAGATC
>JBEPXB010000567.1:0-2668 GCA_041642135.1 Halobacteriales archaeon
GCTGCACAACTTCTATCCCCACCGCGGTATCGACGGGATGTGCCTCGACGAGGACGGGAACATCGTCGCCACGGCGGGCTACGACCAGGGCGGTCCGGGACCGATGCTGTACGTCTTCGCGCCGAACGGGCGGGTCCTGGAGACCCACCCGATCGACGTCCCGCGCCCGACCAACTGCGCCTTCGGCGACGACGACCTCCGGACGATCTACGTTACTGGCAGTTCGGGCCACCTCCACCGGACCGAGACCGACCGCAGAGGCCTGCTCGGGGCTCCCTGAGCGACCCGCCGTGCCGACCGTCCTCGTCCACCCCGGCATGCCTCTGGGTATCGACGGCTCGCGCCTGCGGGACCGGCGCGAGGGCCTCTCGGTCGAACGGCCCGTCGACGAGGCCGCGTTCCGGGAGGCCGTCGCGTCCGCCGACGTGCTCCTCCTCTCGAACGCGACGTGGGACGACGCGTACCTCGGAGGTCTCGCTCCCGGGACCTGGATCCAGAGCATGAGCGCGGGGAACGATCGTGTTCCCCTCGATGCGCTCCGCGACCGTGGCGTGACGTTCGCCCGTGGGACCGTCCACGGCCCGGCCGTCGCAGAGCACGCCCTCGCACTGGTGCTGGCGCTCCTCCGCGGCGTCCCGACCTTCCGCGACCGACAGCGCGACCGCGAGTGGGACCGCGAACTGGGTACCGAACTCGGCTCGCTCGCGGGCCGGACCCTCACCGTCGTCGGCCTCGGTGCCGTCGGCGAGGCGGTCGTCCGGCGAGCGCTCGCGTTCGAGGCGGACGTCGTGGGGGTCACCCGCAGGCCGGACGCGTACGACGGTCGGCTCGGCGGCGGAGCGGTCCACCCGCCCGGGTCGCTACACGACGTACTCGAGCGGACGGACGTGCTGGTGCTCGCCTGCCCGCTGACCGACGAGACGCGCGGGCTGATCGACGCCGAGGCGTTCGACGCGCTCCCCGAGACCGCCGTGCTGGTGAACGTCGCGCGGGGGCCGGTCGTCGAGGAGGCCGCGCTCGTGGCGGCGATCCGAGGGGACGTGATCGCTGGCGCCGGGCTCGACGTGTTCGGTGAGGAGCCGCTCCCCGAGGACTCGCCGCTCTGGGACCTGGAGGAGGTTCTCGTGACGCCGCACGTCGCGGTCCACTCGCGGTGGTACGCGGATCGCGTCGTCGAGCGGTTCCTCGAGAGCTACGACCGGTGGCGCCGGGGCGAGTCGCCGCACGGGACCGTCGTCGAGGGGGATCGAACGGGTTAAACGGACGCCGGGGGTCCGCCCGACCGGATGGCCGGGGGCGTCGGCACCGAGGTGTTCCTGCTCTCGGGAGCCGCCGCGCTGTTCCTCGGGGTCGGGCCGGCAGTCTCGAAGCGCGGTCTGTCGATGGGCGGAACCTGGATGCAGGCTGTCCTCCTCGTGCTCGTCACCCGGACTGCGCTGTTCTGGGTCGTCCTCGTGGGGCTCGGCGGGGCCGACCCGTTCGCCGGGCTCTCGCCGTTCGTCGCGGGCGTGTTCGTCCTCGGCGGCGTCCTCGCCTCGGGCGTCGGCCGGGTCGTCTTCGCCATCGGCATCGACCGCATCGGGTCGAGCCTGAGTAACGCCTTCACCAACACGCGGCCGCTGTTCGCGGTGCTGATGGCCGTCGCATGGCTCGGCGAGACCGTCACCGCCGGGATGGCCGCGGGCGTGCTCGTGCTCGTGTTCGGGCTGGCCGTGCTCTCGCTGTCGCGCGGCGGGGACGTCTCCGGGTGGGAGCGGACCGACCTCGTCTTCCCCCTGACTGCGGCACTCGTCTTCGCCGCCGGGAACGTCGTCCGCCGGTTCGGGTTCACGGTCTCGCCGGTGACGAGCCTCCAGGCGGTGACGGTGGGCGAGACGGCCGCCCTCGTCTCGATGGTCGCGTTCGCGGCCGCCACGGGTCGACTGGGATCCGACGGCGCTCCACGACGGGCGTTCGGCTACTTCGCGGTCAACGGCCTCACGGCCGCGGTCGGCCTGTTCGCCTTCTTCGCCGCCCTCCGGGCCGGTCCCGTCTCGATCGTCGACCCCCTGACCGCCACCGCGCCGCTCGTCACGACTGCTGTCGCCTACCTCGTCCTGCGTGACGTAGAGCGGGTGACCTCGCGGCTCGTCGTCGGTGTCGTCCTCGTCGTCGCTGGCGTGGCGGTGCTGACGGCGACGGCCGCCTGATACGGTCGTGCGTAGTCTTTTACCGGCGGTAACCGACCCCGTCCGGGTGATCGCCGGTACATCGGTACGCACGACCGTATGAGGCCGACGGCGACGTCGGCCCGGGTCACTCCGCCGCGTCGAGCAACCGCTCGAAGAACCCGTCCATCACGGGGTAATCGGCACGGGCCTTTCCCTCGTGTGCGCGGAGCCAGCGGAGGACCGCCACGATGTCGTGCTCGGGGTCGACCCAGAGGACGTTGTGGCCGTGACCGATGGCCGCGAAACTCGACTCGGGTGCGCTCGGCCACAGCTCTCGATCGGTGTTGAGCCACCAGAGGTAGCCGTACGTCGGCTTGATCGGGCAGGGGGTCGTGCTCGCCTCCATCCACGACTCCGAGATCAGCCGTTCCTCGTCCCATCGGCCTCCGGCGAGCGCGAGCAGGCCGACCCGAGCGAGGTCCCGTGTCGGGATCCAGAGCCCACCGCCCCAGTGCCCG
>JBEPXB010000568.1:0-2667 GCA_041642135.1 Halobacteriales archaeon
CGGTCGCGGGTGTCGCCGGTCCGGACGGGTTCTCGACTCCCCGCCGCGCGTCTACTCCCGCGGTGGGAGCCGCCCCACGTCCGCTAGCACCGCGCTCGCCGTCTCCGGCCCGCCCGCGCCCCGACCGGAGATGTTCAGCCGCCCGGCGTGCTCGGTCTCCAGCTGGACGATGTTCATCGTCCCCGTCACCGCGAGCGTGCCGCGCTCGGGGACGAGTCGCGGGCCGACACGGACCCCGTCGGCGTCCACCTCGCCGACGAGCCGGACTGTCCGGCCGTCCTCGGCGGCCAGGTCCAGCGCCGACCCGGGGATGTCCTCGATCCCCTCCACGTCGGCGTCGGCCAGCGTGTACCCGCCACCCGAGAGGACGTTCGCGAGGATCACGCACTTCAGCGCCGCGTCGGTCCCCTGGACGTCGAAGGAGGGGTCGGCCTCGGCGACGCCGAGGTCCTGGGCCTCCGCGAGGACGTGCTCGTAGCCGAGCCCCTCGGCGGCCATCCGCGAGAGCACGAAGTTCGCCGTCCCGTTCAGGATCCCCCGGATCGCGGTCACCCGCTCGGGACCGAGGTCCTCGACGGTGGCGAGTGCGGGGATCGCTCCCCCGACGGTCGCCTCGAACCGGACGCTCCCGGCCGAGGCCCGCTCCAGGTCGTGCAGGTCGCCGTACCGCTCGGCGACCGGTCCCTTGTTCGCGAGGACGACGTGACGGTCCCGCTCCAGCGCGCCCCGGACGTGCGAGAAACCGGGCTCGGCGTCGCCGAGCGTCGTCGGCGTCGCCTCGACGAGCACGTCGTAGTCGGCGGAGAGCGCCGCCTCGACGGGCTCGGTGCCGACGCTGCCCGTCTCGGCCTTCCGCGAGAGCGCCGCCGCCACGTCCACGCCGTCGGCGTCGACGGCCGCGCCGGAGGAGTCGGCGAACGCCGTCACCGAGTGGCCGTACTCGCCGGCGAGCTCCGCGACGCTCCCGCCGACCGCGCCCGCGCCCAGCACGGCGAGGCGCATCAGGGCTCACCCCCGTCGGCCAGCGGCTCGATGACGCGCAGGTCCTTCTCCGCGGCGATCGAGCGGACGGTCTCGAGCGCCCGGTCGCGGCCCTCCGTCGAGGCGACCAGCCGGAGCCTCGCCGCCGACTCCTCCGCGGTCCCGTCGGGGGCGGTCAGCGACACGTCGGACACCGAGACGCCGCCGCAGTCCTCGACCCGCGTGAGCGTATCCGAGAGGTCCGTGTCGACCAGGTGGCCCACCAGCACCACGGCGAGCTCCTCGCCGTAGCGGTCCTCGCCGGCCTGGATGACGTTCACGCCGGCCTGCCGGAGCGCCTCCACGATCGTATCGAACCGGTCCTCGGTCGCCTCCAGGTCCACCTCGACCGGGATGTGCCCGCGGGGTGTGACGTTCCCCCGCTCGTGGAAGATCGACAGGAGGTTGCCGCCGTTCTCGGCGATCGGTTCGAGCGCCCGGAGCAGTTCGCCCGGCTCGTCCACCAGTTCGAGGCGGACCGTGAAGGCGCGCACCTCGTCGCTCACGGCCGCCACCCCGTCGTTCCGACTCGTCGGTCCATCACACGGTGTGACGGGCGCCCCCGTATAAGAATCACGGGCTTCGGTCGAGCACCCCCGTCGCCGGCCGGTCGCGTACCATCCGCGCAGGCGTCCGCCGGAGTTTAACCCTCTCCCATCGATCCCGTCGTCGTGGTTTCCCTCCCGTCGGCCCGGTCCGTCGTGTTCGCCCAGGCCGGCACCCCGACGCCGACGTCCACGCCGACGCCGTTCGACTCGACGGCCGTCTCGAGCCCCGAGTTCGCGGCGGTCGCCGCCACCGCCTTCGCCGTGATCGGCACGCTCGTGCTCCTCGCTCGTCTCCGGGGACGGTAGCCCGGGATCCGGTTCGCGTCACCTCCACCGTCGGCCGAACCGGGAGCGACATACCGCTCCCGCCCGTACCGCCGGGCATGAGTCTGGGCCATCAGGTCGTCGACGTCCTGCTCTCGGGTGCGATCGCCGGCGTGACGACGTTCCTCGTGAGCGCCGTCGCTCCGGAGTACGCCCTCGTCATCGGCGTCGTCCTCGCCTCGATGTACTACTTCTCGCGCAACCCCTGGGGCAGCCCGGAGGGCGACCGGATCAACGAGTTCATCGACGACGCCTACGACCGATTCCTGCCGTTCTGAGGCCGCGACAGCCGACCTCCAGCGGGAGCCGACCTCCAGCGGGGAATGGGGCGCCCCCGCGAACGTCAGTCGGTCACCCGTCGGTAGACCGTCCAGCCGACCGCGACGACCGCGAAGGCGGCCCCGAGCACGAAGGGGACGGGACCGTCGGTCCCGCCGAACTCCCACCCGAGGAGGACGGACCCGACGACGGCGACGAGCGCGACGGCCGCTCCGACGTACCGGAGGGCGGTCGGCTGCGAGGAGCGTCCGGGCACGCAGGGGTGTGGCCCCTCGGTCGGTAAGTGTCTTCCCTGGGCCGCCGAAGCGCCGGTCCTCGCTTCGCTCGGTCGCGAGCGGGCGAGCCGGAACGACCCCGTACTGGCGAGTTCGCGGATCCCGCCGACGGTCTCCTGTGAACGCTCCCCGTAGCGTTCGACACACGTAACGGCTCGAGAGGCCTCGGCGAGCCGCGCTGGTGGCGAATAATGACGCCCGGCCAGTACGTTTATTTACGG
>JBEPXB010000569.1:0-2662 GCA_041642135.1 Halobacteriales archaeon
CGTCGTCTTTTACCGGCGCTAACCGCCCCCGTCCGGGTGACCGCCGGCACATCGGTACGCACGACCGTATCAGTTGTCGACGGTCGGAACCCCCTTTAGGACTTGTTCGCGGAAGCGACCGCCCGAGCTGTGTCGACCCAGCTGTGGTCCGGGAAGGGAGCGGGATGGACGTCGTACGTGTACCGATAGTCGCGCTCGTCCGCGTCGAGCGTGAGGTCGAAGGCGTAGACGATCCCATCCCCGAGCCCGAGCCGGAGCGTGCCGTTGATAGCCGGTGGTACATCGGCGTCGGTCGCACGTTCGCCCGAGACGCGGTACGTGATGACGGGGACACCATGGTGGGTCGTCGTGTTGGTGGCTGTCCACGTGTACCCGTCGAGGATGTCGGGATGTCGACCGATGTTCGTGGGGGCGATCTGTCCGTAGTGTGGATCGTATCGGTAATACGCGTCGGTGGTGTTGTCGTAGACGAACTGCGGGTCCGATGCGAACTGCTCGCGCTGGTGCTCGGGGATACTGTCGGCCGGCTGGACGAGCGCATACGTCGTCCCGTTCCGGTAGACCGTGGCGTTGTGCCAACGTTTGGCGAGTGTCTCCCCCGTGGAGGATCTGATGTAGTAATCCCCTTCCACGAGTCGGCGGTCGGGCGGTGCGGTGTAGACGATGGCGTACGAGTCCCAGTACGTCCGCGGAGTGTGCGAAACGTTCGTATCGTCCGCCTCGAGCGCCGAGAAGTCGACGTGATCCGGTCCTGCCCCTGCGGGATACGTCTGGGTGGAGCCAGGTGGGGTTGTTTGAGGAGACCATACGGTAGTGAAAGCGAACGATCCGATACCGATTGCTACGAGTGCGACGAGGAGGCCGATCAGGTAGCGACGGTCCATACAGGATCAGATCACGGCGTCGGTAGGTAAGTGTCTAAAACTCAAAACGGCACTAGTGTGTCAGGGAGGACCACAGATCGAACCCGACGTTTAGGCGATCCACTCCCTGTACTCAGCAGGTCAATTCTGACAGGTCCGGAGGGGTCGAACAGGGCCGGTAGTACGGGTTCGGATCCTCGGGTCCCGCAGCCAGCACCGGCGCGGGTACCCGAGCCACGGGGGCCGCGAGCCCTATCGCGCCTGCCCCGGGTCGACGGGTCTCGGCTCGGGCGGTTCCTCCGGCTCTCTCAGTCGGGAGGCGATGAACAGCACCGGCACGAGCAGCACCGCGCCCAGCAGGAACGGTGCCCGGTAGCCGAGCAGCGTGTAGAGCCCGCCCATGACGACGGGGCCGAACGTGCGGGCGAGGCTCCCCGCCCCCTGCGTGAGCCCGAAGGCGCTCCCCTGGCGGTCGCTCGCGGCGGTCGTCGAGACGAGCGCCGTCAGCGAGACGTTCAGGACACCGTTGCCGACCGGCAGGACGCCGAGCACGAGCAGCAGGGCGAGCAGGTTCGCGTCGAGGAACCCGGCGAGGTCGGTGAGGTCGGGGAGGACCCCCGCCAGCAGGGGCGTGGCAGGGAGTCCGAGGAGTCCGACCGCGAGGACGGCCGCTCCGGCCGGAGCGAGCCGTCGGGAGCTGTACCGCTCGGTGAGCGACCCGATGAACACGCCCTGGACGAGTACCGACAGGACGCCGATGTAAGTGAGCAGGAGGGCGCTCTGGCTGGCGGTGTAGCCGAACACGTCGGCGACGAACGGAATGAACATGATCGTGACCCCGGAGAACGCGAACGAGGCGACGAAGAAGGCCGTGAGTAGCGGCCGGAGCGCGGTCGACCGGGCAGCCTCCAGCAGCATCCCGACCTGTGACGGACGGTCGGCCGCGCTCTCGACCGTCGCGTCGGTGTCGGTTTCGGACCCGGTGGCCCCGTCGAGGTCGGACGGTCGGGACTCGGGCAGGAACACGACGGCCACTGTGGCTCCGACGAGGCTCATCGCGGCGGCGGCGAAACTCGGGAGCGAGAACCGCGTGATCGGGACGAAAGCGGGGAGGGCCGCGTCGACAGCGGCGACCGTCGCGTCGAACGAGAGGACCGCGCCGATGCCCGGCCCGAAGATGAACCCCATGCCGAACGCCGCGCCGAGCAGTCCGAGCGCCCCCGCCCGCTCCTCCTTCGGGGTGATGTCCGCGACGTACGCCTGAGCCGCGGAGAGGTTCCCACCCATCGCGCCGGCGAGCGACCGGGCGAGGAACAGGGTCCACAGCGCCTCGGCCAGGCCGAACAGCGTCCACGCGACGGCGCCGCCGGCGAGCGAGAGGACGATGACCGGGCGTCGACCGTAGCGGTCCGAAAGCGAGCCGAGCAGCGGCGCCGCGAGGAACTGCATCGCCGAGTAGGAGGCCGCCAGCAGGCCGATGACGAACTCGGTTCCGCCGGGGAACGACCGCGTGTAGAACGGGAGGATGGGGACGATGATGCCGAACCCCAGGAGGTCGAGGAAGACGACCCCGAAGACGATCGCGAGGGCACGACGGTTGTCGGCCATGCGGTAGCCTGTACCGGACGGGTTAACCCTCCGTCGCTCCCGGCGGCCCGGAGCGGCACCCGTCCCGACGGGAGGACGGTGCGATGCTTGCCGCTAGATACTTGGTCACCGCCTTCGAGCGGGGAGTCGAGATGTCAGAGGGCGACTATCCCGGGGACCTCCCCTCGGGCGACGACGGGGACTTCGGCGGC
>JBEPXB010000570.1:0-2656 GCA_041642135.1 Halobacteriales archaeon
CCGACCGGAACTACTCCTCGAGCGCCTCCTCGACGGCCCGCTCGAACTCCGTGGAGGGCATCTCGTAGACGGTGTTTCCGTGTTCGTCGCGGCGTCTGCCGATGCCGAACAGTCGTTCGCCGTCGGCACGGACCTCCCAGTCGTCGGGGTAGTGGGGGTTCAGCGCGACGAACCGTATCACACGGCCGTGTTCGGCTTCCAGCCGCTCGACGACGCGGTAGGTGTAGGTCCCGTCGGCAAACCGCGAGGGCTCGTAGGGTGGGAGCGACATCTCCTCGCGGAGCCGCTCGTTCTCGGCCCACCACGACGGACGGTCGTCGGGCGGCACGTCGACGTCGTCCCCCGGCATTGCGGGATGGTGCGGCCCGCGCCGACAAGAAACCACCGCGGGTCCGGGGTCCGAAGGACTCCGTGGCTCCCCGCTCCGGACGGTATAACCCCGAACCGTCTCCTTTATTTCCCGGGTCACAGTGGGGACTAGCGAGGTCGGAGAGCCGAGTGACAGACGGACCGCAGCAGGAGCGCGCACAGCGCATCGTCATCGGGATAGCGGCGGCCGCGAACCGCTGTCGCGGCATCCTGATGGGGACAGCGATGGCGGTATACATCGGCCGGGTCGGGACGCCGTTCGAGGTGAGCCTCGTGTTCACCGTCTACTGGTTCGGGCTGATGGCGTTCTCCCCGGTAGCGGGCGCCGTCGCGGACGTCACCGGCCGGCGTCGTGCGGTCCTCGTCGGGACGGCGCTGCTCTCGACGCTCGCCATCCTGCCGCTGACGGTCGTCGACGGGGTGGCGGGCCCGCTCGCGTTCAGGGGGCTGTTCGCCGTCTTCGCGGCGGGCTTTCTCCCGGTGATGCTGGCCATCGTGAGCGAGCGCGGCGGGGAGACCGGCCGCGGCCAGTCGCTCGGCTACTTCAACAGCCTGCAGGCCGTCGGGTTCACCGCCGCACAGCTGCTCGCCGGGGCGCTCCTCGGCCTGGTCGCGCCCTGGGCGCTCTACCTGTTCGTCGCCGGCGTGAGCGCGATCGTCGTCGCCGCCACGGCCTTCGTCCGGGACCCGACCCCCCCGGCCGACGCCTCGGTGACCCTGAGCGAGATCACGAGCGAGGTCCGCCACCGGCTCTTCCCCGCCCGGGGCAACCGCGAGCACCTCCGCAAGAACGGCCTGCGCTCGCTCTACGTCGCGGTCCTCGTCCGGAACATGACCGTCCTCGGCATTTCGAGTCTTCTCCCCGTGTACCTCCTCTCGGAGGTCGGCGTCTCGGAGTTCGTGATGGGGGCTCTGCTCGCGATCAACCCGGCGGCACAGATGGCGTTCATGTACCTGTTCGGCCGCGTCGCGGACGGCTGGGGCCGCAAGCCGCTGATCGTCGCCGGGATGGCCGGCGCGGGCGCCCACGCGCTCGTGATGGCGACGGCCGTCTTCCCGGGGACGATCCCGCTGCGGGCGGCCGTCGCGGCCGGCGGGCTCTTCCTGCTCGCGGCCGCGTTCTCCGCCGAGACCACCGGCACGTACGCGTTCATCGGCGACATCGCGCCGACGGCCCGCGAGTCCGAACTGATGGGCCTCCACTCGACGGCCCGCGGGTTCGGCGGCATGGCCGGCCCACCGCTCGTCGGGGTCGTCGCGACGGTGACGACGTTCGAGACGGCCTTCGCGGCCGCGAGCCTCCTCGCGTTCGGCGGGACGGCGCTCGTCGGCTGGCGGCTCGTCGAGAGCTACCGCGGGCCCGGCGCCCCCGCGACGGTCACACCGGAGGACTAGCGCCCCGATGGTCACGAGGACCCGAGTGACGACTCGGTCCCGGATCCGAGCCCCGGCCCGAGAGAACTTTGATACTCGACCACATGATCCGACCGTGGAGGACCGCAGACTGCGCGACCGTGCCGTGATCACCGAGTGGGAGCCCCCGGTCCACGGCCTCGAGGAGCCGATGTGGACTGCCCGGGACCCGGTGACGGGCTGTGCCGGCATCGGTCGCGTCGAGGCCGAGGCCTACGGCAACCTCGCGGCCGCCGTACACTACTACGACGAGGAAGGGGCCACCACCGGCTACACGAAGTACCCCGGGACGCTCCGGCGGCGACCGACGAGTGGGCCGGGACGTGGCGAGGGCGGTGGACTGATCGACTGGCTCGCCGGGGCGTTCCGGCGCGATTGAGGACCGGCTTTGACCCGCCGCACCTGGGCTCACGATAACGCGGAGCCGTGGCGACGACTCGACGGGCCGACAACCGACCGGCGTGACGTCCGTCTCGGGTGGGTGACGACTGACGTGCGGGCTACCCGCCGTCGGACATCTCTGGGAAACAGTTGAACTCGACCGTGACCGAGTCGACGGGGTCACCGGCTCCGTCCACCGCGACCACGCGGTAGCGACCGTGGAACGGCCGTCGGCCGAGGTACTGCTCGTACCTGAGCTGTCCATCGCCGACTCCCGTCTTGTTCGCCATCAGGTCGGCATCGTCCGGCGAGACGGGGATCGTGTGCGCCAGTTCGTCGGCCGAGTCGTACAGCCGGAGCGCCTCGACACCGGCTTCTCTGACCCGGTCGACCGACAGCGGGACCGCCAGCCGGACGTCGTCGCCCTCGACGGTCCCCATCGCGCCGCCGTCGAGGACGTCGCCCTCGCCGTGGGAGCGGGCGCTCGTGTGGC
>JBEPXB010000571.1:0-2651 GCA_041642135.1 Halobacteriales archaeon
AACTCCACCCCCTCAACCTCGGGGCCGACCGGCCACGGCCCGGGCGCGGGTGGCCACACGCCGCGACCGGCGAGCACGCAGGGCGCATACTGGAGGGACTTGCCGACCTCTCGGCGCCGTACGGAACCGAGATGGAGATCGAGGAGCGCGAGTCGGGCGTCGTCGGCGTCGTGGCACTCGACGGGTAGTCGGGCGGGTTAGTCCAGGTCCACGGCGTGGTCGGCGAGGAACCCCTCGTCGTACTCGATCCCGAGTCCGGGGTCGTCCGGGAGGTGGAGTCGACCGTCGGCGATCCGGGGAGTCTCGGCGACGAGTTCGTACCAGACTGGATCCAGGCCGGGGTCGAACACCTCCGCGTAGCGGCCGTTCGGCACCGCCGAGAGGAGGTGCATCGAAACGTGTGGCTCCTCGTGGTGGGCCATGTCGACGCCGTGGAGTTCGGCCATCCGCGCGACCTTCAGCCAGGAGGTCGGCCCGCCGGCGAGGCTGGAGTCGAGGTTGAGCACGTCGACGGACTCGCCGTCGACGAGCCGCCGGCACGCCGAGGGTGTCGACTCGCTCTGTCCCGCGGCGACCGGCACGCCCGTCCGCTGCCGGACCGTTCTCATCCCCTCGTACTGGTCGTACCAGACGACGGGCTCCTCGAACCACTCGATGTCGTGCTCGCGTGCGCCCTCCGCGAACCGAATCGCCTCCTCGATGGTGTATCCCTGGTTGGCGTCGCAGGCGATCAGGAACTCGTCGTCCATTCCCTCGCGGACGGCCGCGAGCCGTTCGAGGTCCTCCTCGGGGGAGCGACCGCCGACCTTGAGCTTCACGCCGGCCAGTCCCATCCCGCGGTACGCCTCCATCTCCGCGACGAGGTCCTCGTGGGTCTTGCCCTCCTGATAGTAGCCACCGATCGCGATGACCGGGAGCGAGTCCCGGTAGCCGCCCCACAGCCGGTAGAGGGGGGTATCGAGACGCTTGCCGATGGCGTCCCAGATCGCGAGATCGACGGCGCCGAGCGCGTGGACGTAGAGGAACCGCCGGGTCTGCTGGTAGGCGAAGAACTGGCTCGACCGCCGATAGGCGTCCTGCCAGATCGCCTCCCTCGTCAGGAGGTCGCGCCCGACGACGACCGGGGCGATCTCGGTCTCGATCAGGTCGACGATGTCGGCCGCCCGCTCGGGGAAACTGTCGGTCACGTCGCCGGCGTGGACCCGGCCCACGTCTCCCTCGTCGGTTCTGACGGTCACGACGGTCGTCCCGCGGCCGGTCTTGGTGTAGCTCGACCCACTCGCCTCGGCCGTCACCGGGATGGCGACAGCCGTGGCCTCTACGTCGGTGATGGTTGCCATGGCCTACCCGCCCCCCGGAGTGGCTTATGCCTACCGCCGCGGCTCGACGTCGGAGAGCCGGATCTGGATCCCCGTACTGGGTGGCGTCATCGGGTCACCGCGATCCGGACACCGTAGCTCGGAAGCGTGGCGAACAGGCGACGCCGCTTCGGTTCCGCGAACGGGCCGGTGACGTCGCACTCGGGGTTCGAGACGGAAACGTTGCCTCGTTCCCCGTCCGAGTGGTCTCACCCACCCGCGAACCGACCCGCGCTCTACTCAGGTCACAGGGCGTCTGGTCCCGTTCTCCTACTTGAACCCTCGCCCCTCCCGACCTCGGGAGTTAAGTAGTCACTCGTCCGGAGTCCAGGTATGCCCACCAGTCACGGCGCCGAGTTCCGCGAACTGATCGAGGCCGACGAGATCCTCGTCATGCCGGGCGCGCACGACCCGATGACGGCGAAGGCGATCGAACACGCCGGGTTCGACGGGGTCTACATGACCGGCTACGGGACGTCGCTCTCGCGGGCGGGCGTCCCCGACGCCGGGCTGATAACGATGCCCGAGATGGTCGCCAACGCGAACGCGGTCCAGGAGGCCGTCGACGTGCCCGTCCTCGGCGACGCGGACAACGGCTACGGGAACGCGACCAACGTCGTCCGCACGATCCGCGAGTACGTCAAGACCGGTGCGGCGGGCTGTCACATCGAGGACCAGACGTTCCCGAAGCGGTGCGGCCACACCAAGGGTCGACAGGTCGTCTCACGGGAGGAGGCGGTCGGCAAGGTCCGTGCGGCGGCCGACACCCGCGACGAGCGCGATCCGGACTTCGTGGTCGTCGCCCGGACCGACGCGCGGGGTGCCGTCGGTGGGGACATGGACGAGGCCATCGAGCGCGCGAACGCGTTCCTCGAGGCCGGCGCCGACGTCGCCTTCGTCGAGGGGCCCACCGACGAGGCGGAGGTCGAGCGCGTCGGCGAGGAGGTCGACGGGCCGCTCCTCTACAACCTCGCCGGCATCTCGCCACAGCTCGACGCCGACACCCTGGAGGAGTACGGCTTCGACGTCGTCATCTACCCGAGTCTCGGGATGCAGACGACCATCGCCGCCGTCTACAAGCGCGCGGTCCAGTACCGCGAGGAGGGCGCGGCGGCGTTCGCCGAGATGGAGGCCGAGATGGCCGAACTCCCCTTCGACTTCCACGAGTTCGCGGGCTTCCCGGAGGTCGTCGCCCAGGAGGAGGCGTACCTCCCCGAGGAGGAGATGGACAAGTACGAGGGGACCCTTGGCGCCGACGTCGGGAACGAGTGACTGTTCCCGGAGCAACAGACG
>JBEPXB010000572.1:0-2648 GCA_041642135.1 Halobacteriales archaeon
TAGTACGCCAGCATCCCCCGGGCCACGGCGTCGAGCGATTCGACCGTCTCGCGCACCTCGCGCACGACCGGCCGCTCGAACGCGGAGTCCTCCCGCTCCGCGAACGACGCGGCCGGGTCCGCCCCGGACGGGCGCGGGTCGGCCGTCTCGGAACCCGTCGCCTCCGTGCTTTCGGGGGAACCCGACGGGGTCGAACCGACCGGTCCGTCCTCGCTTCGATCCGGTTCGGACTGTTCCGTGCGGGCGTCGGGCTCCTCTCCCGCACCGGTCCCCGCTTCCGGGTCGGGATCCGGGTCCTCACCGGGGACGATGATATCCCCGCCGCCGGAGTCCGTATCGTCGACCGGTTTCGTCTCGCCGCCCGCGTCGCCGTCGTCGTCGACCGTGTCCTCGCCCGAACCGACGTCCGTCTCGCCGGGGACGATGATGTCTCCCCCCGAGCTACTCTCCTCGGGGTCCGACTCGTCGCCGCCCTGTTCGTCGGTCCGGTCGGCACCGTCCGATCGCTCCTCGTCCTCGGAGCGGTCGCCTCCCGCCGTCTCCCCCGGAACGAGGATGTCCCCGCCCCCCGAATCACCGTCGAACGAGCCGTCCCACTCCTCGGAGTCCGTTCCCGTCCCGCTCTCGTCGCCGGGCACCAGGATGTCCGCCCCGCCGTCCGCCTCGGCGGCCGCGACGCTCCCGGGGTCCGGACCGGCCGCGGACGCCTCCGCGTCGTTGCCGGGCGCCGCCTCGACACCGTCCGGGTCGCCCGAGGATCCGTCGACGGTATCGGTTTCGGCTTCGGCGGTCCGGGCGGCGGCGAGCAGGTCGTCCTCGTCCGGCCAGGGTTCGTACGCCCGCTCGAACGCCCCGTCACCGCCGGTCATCGACCCGTCGGCCTCCGGGCGCGGACGAGCGTGCTCGTCCGGGGGCGTCTCCTCGTCCTCGTCGTCCTCGTCGGCTCCGCCGTCCGCTTCGTCCGCATCACCCTCGCCCGTCTCCTCACCGGGTACCACCACGTCGTCCCATCCCGTGTATCCGGGGTCGTCGTCGGCTCCCGAGGGCGATTCCCTCTCGTTCGGCCGCGAACTCTCCTCCAGGCTCGCCTGGTAGCCCGTGACGTCCTCGCGGAACGGCCGCCCGGTGGCGTGGGCCATCATCGCCCGGGAGAACTGCTCGGCCATGTCGCTCAGGTCGCGGGCCTCCTCGAGTTCCGCCTCGAGTTCCTCGATCCGGACCTCCCTGTCCTTCAGTTCGCGCTCCAGCTCCTTGACCCGCGACTCGCGGGCCTGCTGCTCCTCGGTGATCCGCTCCAGATCGGAGACGAGGTCGTCGCTCACCGACTTGAGTTCGGGCCGCTCGAAGTCGTCGAGGCCCGGGGTCGCGCCGGCGTCGAACGTCCGCTTGCGCTGGAACTGGACCTGCCGGACGTGTTCGTTCCAGTCGGTCATCAGGTAGCCCTCGCCGTCGTTCAGCTCCTCGACCCCGTCGGCGTAGTCGCTCCCGAGGATCCGTTTCACCACCTTCGTGTCGTTCTGCCAGGTGAGCCGGTGCCAGACGAGCCAGTCACACTGCGTGATGAAGTCCTTCTTCACGTCCGCCGGGCGCTGTGAGATGCCGCACATCCCGAGCCCGTGCTTGCGGCCCCGCTTGGCCACCTTGATCAGCATCCGCCCACACTCGTCCAGTCCGCCGCCCTCGGGGAGGTACTCGTGGACCTCCTCGACGACGAGCAGGAACGGCTGTTTCAGCTTCTTCTCCTTGGCGAACAGGTGGCGAGCGACCTCCGTCAGTAGCTCGTTCGCCTTCGTCTCGTCGAGGAACGATGAGACGTCGAGGATGATCGGGACGTGCTTCTCGAGGGCGAGCTGGGCGATCTTCTCGGCGTGCTGGGGTCCGACCTGGATGTCACACTCCTCGTCGGCGCCGACGTGGAGGATCTCGTACTCCTCCTTCAGCCCGTAGTACTCGCCGTCGATGTCGACGATCAACAGCCCGTAGCCGCCGTCGAGCAGTTTCTCGGCGACGACGCTCGCGGTGTTGGATTTCCCCGACCCCGACTTCCCGGTGACGAACCCCCGGCCCGTCAGCAGCTCCACGACCGGGAGGTCGACCGCTCCCTCGCCGCCGGCGGAGACGGCCCCGACGGTGATCCGTTCGTCCTCGCTCATACCTCGTGTGGCGCCGCGCCACACCGTAAACCTCCGTCAGACGTGTGTCAGCGACCGCGGTTCGCTCGTCGCTCGCTCGGGGGTCTCTCTCCAGCTGCTCGCCGCCCACCCGACGACCCCGATCGACGGAGACGGGGCGTCCAGGGCCGTACCACGACGACCGCCGGGCGGAGCGGTCGGCCCACGCCCGGACCAAGACATTTGTTTCACCGGGCGAATGGTCGATTCGACCCATGCCCGACGGACACAACCTCGAGGACTACGAGGCCGCCCGCGAGACGTTCGCCTGGGATGATATCTACGCCGAGGCCGACTGGGACGCCCCCGACGAGCTGAACGTCGCCCACGAGGCCTGTGACCGGCACGCAGAGGACCGCGGGAAGGTCGCGCTGTACCACGTCGGGACCGACGGTGAGGCGACGACGACCACGTTCTGGGAACTCGCCCGGGGGTCGAACCGGGTGGCGAACCTGCTCGACGACCTCCTCGACCGGG
>JBEPXB010000573.1:0-2645 GCA_041642135.1 Halobacteriales archaeon
AGTTCGTCCGCGATCTCCCCCTTCGAGAGGCCGCGCTCGGCGAGTTCGGCCGCACCGGCGATGAGGTCGTCGACGTTCTTCATAGCGTGCCGAATTGGACGGCCCGTTTTATGCTTGTTTCGTCGTCGACGAACGCGCGTTCGAACTCCGCGACGGGATGGACCCCCGTGACGAACGCGTCGACGAACCAGTCGGGGAACGACGCGATGTGGTCGGTCGCGCTCCGGAAGTGCCGCTTCGCCGAATTGACGCTCCCGACGATCGCCTTGTTGTTCATCACGACGTCCTTGTGGATCGACCCGCCGTCGACCTCGAAGGTCCAGGGCTCGGGGACGCCGAGCAGCGCGAGGACGCCGCCGGGCGCGAGCGCGCGGATCGCCTCGAACGGGTGGCGCGCGAACCCGGTCGCCTCGAAGGCGAAGTCGATCGGCTCGTGGGCGTCCGCCACGCGGTCGACGGGCGTCCGCCGGGAGTCGACGTACGTCGCCCCCAGTTCCTCGATGACGTCGATCGTCGGGTCCGGCCGGTCGCGCCGACCGACGCAGTAGCGCCGGTCGTAGCCGTCGAGCAGCGCCAGGGTGACCAACCCGAGCGAGCCGTTGCCGATGACCATCGCGCTCTCGGGCCGCCAGTCGAACGCCGACCGGGAGGCGTTGGCGTGCTCGATGGCCTTCTCGGCGATGCTCACCGGCTCGACGAGAAAGCCCAGCGGCGCGAGTTCCTCGGGGATGCGGATCAGGTACTCCGGTTCGCTCGTGAAGTACTCCGACATGAACCCGTGAGCGCCGGCGATGCCTCGCTCCAGCGTCGCCTCCGGAGGGGCCATGTCGGCCTGGTCCCGGGCGAACCAGCCGTTCGGGTCGCCGTTCGGCGGCCGCCGGACCGTCGGCACCACCACGTCGCCGCGCTCCAGCGAGGTGCCGTTGGGGTCCTCGACGACGCCGACGGCCTCGTGGCCGAGCACGAGGAGATCATCGCCCTCGGGGAACCCGCCGTGGCCCCCCTCGATGACCTCGTGGTCGGTACCGTCGACGCCGACCCGGAGGGTGCGGACGAGCGCCTCGCCGGGCGAGGGCTCCGGTCGGGGGAGTTCCACGACCGCGGGGGCGTCGCTCCCGCGGCGGATGGCGATAGCCTGCATGCCCCGGCTTGGGCACGCGCCGACAAAAGATTTACCCTATTTCGAGTAAATAGTTGGATCGGGCGGTCGCGTCCCGTCACGCGTTCTGCCGACCAGGGTGCTTACCCACGACCGGGCCGACCCGCACACATGGAGCGCTACGACCAGCTCTACCGGCTCTACGAGGAGTTCGACACCGCCACGCTGCGGGACTACCAGCAGTTCGTCGACATCCTCCCGCCGATGGACTCGCGGGTCGCCCTCGAACACTGGGGCGAGGCCAGCGAGGAACTCGAGTCCCACCGGGACGCCATCCGCGAGGCGTTCCCGACGACGGGCGAGACGTTCGCGGACGTCGCCGCCCACGCCACCCGCGAACAGGCGTTCACCGCGCTCGACCTCCACAGCAAGTACGGTCGCGGCGCGAACGTTCTCGTGCTGGACGTCGACGAGACGCTCCGCTCGGCGGGGAACACGGACAACGAGATCCCCCGCGAGACCCTCCACCTTCTGACCGAGTTCCACGAGTCCGGCATGCCGATCGTCGTCTGTACCGGCCAGACCCTGGAGAACGTCAAGGGGTTCGCCATCCAGGGGTTCGGCAACGAGATGGTCCACTCCGGGAACCTGAGCATCGTCTACGAGGCGGGGACCGGCGTGTTCACGCCCGGACACGGACCCGAAACCAAGCAGCTGCTCTACGAGGACCTCGACGACGAGATCCGGTCCGTGTTCGACCGCGTGCGCTCGCGCGTGCTGACCGACGCGCCCGAGGACGTGCGAAGGGGGTGTCACCTCCAGGGCAACGAGTTCAACGTCACCCTCAAACCCAACTTCGAGACGGGGAGCGACCGCTCGCGAGAGGTCGTCGACGAGGCGCTGGTCCACCAGCTCGACCTGCTCGGGGAGACGGTCGCCGAGGAACTCGGCCTCGGTGCGGAGGATCCCGGCGCCTGGACCCGCACGTACTACGCCGCGCGGGACCCGGAGATACGCGGGGTGCTCGAGACGAGCGGCGGGCTCCCCGGGGACGAGGAGGTCCCCGACGAGGTCCGCGACGTCCTCGAGCGCATCGACGTGGCGTACTACGAGGCCGACGCCGCCGAGATCGGGAGCCTCGAACTCAACAAGGTCGTCGGCGTGCAGGCGGCGTTCGACGTGCTCGGCGTCGAGGACCCGTTCGCGGTGATGATGGGGGACTCGAAGAGCGACCTCCGGGTGATGGAGTGGCTCGAAGAGACGGGCTCGGGCATCGCGGCCGCCCCCGAACACGCCTCGCGGGACGTCCTCGATCACGTCCTCTCGACGGACGAACTCGTCTTCGACCGCGGGGACGCCGCGGAGATGCTCCGGACGATCTACGCGCTCGACCGGCTCGCGTCGCTTGAGGGGTGAGGAGAACGCCGAATTACAGAAGCGAGTGCGGTGAAGCGACCGAAGCCAGGATTCCATCAATATATTAATACATTGTTACAAATGGCCTGCTGTATACCACCCGTTATCGCTTTAGCTCCAGACCGACCTT
>JBEPXB010000574.1:0-2644 GCA_041642135.1 Halobacteriales archaeon
TCACCTCCTCGTCACCGATGAACGGGCTGAGCATGTCCCCGGCCATCAGCAGCCCGAAGTCCAGGTCCATCGGGTCCAGCACCGGTTCGATGTAGTAGGTGTTGTGGCCCTCGTAGACGGTCTCCTCGCGCTCGATCAGCCCTTTCTCCTCCAGGGACTCGAGGATGCGGCTCCCCTTCCGGGAGTCCACCTCGAGCTCCTTCCAGAAGTCGCTCTGGTGGATGCCGTCCGTCCGCCGGACGAGCTCCAGTCCCGCGCGTTCGTCCTCCGAGAGGTCGTCGCCGGTGTCCTCGGCCGTGCTCATCACCACACGATGCGGGAGCGACCCGGATAAATCCCACCTTCGCCGTCGACCGGGCCCGCCGGCTCCGGCGACCCCCAGCCGTGAGCTCCCCGACCCGCTCAGAACGGCGCTTCGACGACCCCGAACGGCGTCTCGCACGGCGGTCCCTCGGCGTGTTCGAACACGCCGCCCTCGGGCCCCAGCCGTACCACCGAGGCGGACTTCGTCCCGAACCCCTCGCCGTGGATGCAGCGACCGTACTCGTGGTCGGCGATGACACCTCGAACGCGGTCGGTCCACCCGGTCGTCAGTTCGCCCGGTTCCGGTCGGATGGCCACACGAACGCGCTCGGTGTCCTCGGCCTGTTTCTCGCCGACCTCCGGCCGCCGCTCGGGGACGAAGTACGAGCCGTCCCAGCCGACGTTGACAACCGTGTGAACCCCCGGCACGAGGTTCTCGACGTGGACCGGGCCGTTCCCGACGCCGTCCCACGCGAGGAGGAGCGCGGCGTCCGCGTCCGCGACGAGGAGGTGGAACGGGCCGTAGTCGCGCTCGTCGAGTTCGCGCTCGACGAACCGGGCGGCGTCTTCGGCCGAGCGCTGGTGGAGTGCGTCCCTGACGAGCAGTCCCCGGGAACGCTCGCCGTCGGGCGACTCGACCCAGCGGTTCGTGATGGCGACGACGACCCCCGCCTCGTTGTAGCCGAGCCACGTTCCCCCCGCCTCCTCGTCCCGGGGGGCGACGATCCGTAGTTCGCTCGATTCGACCGCCGGCCGGCGCGATTCGCGGGCGTACAGTTCGTCACGGTTCGCGACCACGGCGACCGGGGTGTCCTCGAAGACCTGCCACGCGACGATGAGCGTACACACGACCCCCCGTAGGCGACGACCCGGTTTAAATCCGAGCCGTTTCGACCGCCCCCGGCACAAACCATATGTCCCGGAACCGGAACTCCCCTGTATGACATCCATCGCGGTGTACGGGGCCGGCGGCGTCGGCGCGTACTTCGGGGGTCGCCTCGCTCTCGCCGGCGCGGACGTCTCGCTGATCGCTCGCGGGGACCACCTCGAGGCCCTCCGTTCCGGCGGTCTCCGCGTCGAGAGCGTCCACGGGAACTTCGAGGTCGACCTTCCGGCCACGGACGACCCGGCCGATATCGGTCCCGTGGACTACGTTCTCGTCTGTGTGAAGTCGTTCGACACCGAGACCATAGACCTCGACCCGCTCGTCGGCGAGGACACGGCCGTGATCTCGCTCCAGAACGGCGTCCGGAACGAGCGGATACTCGCCGACGCCGTCGACGAGAAACGGGTCATGGGTGGTGTCTGCTACATCTTCTCGACGATCAAGGAGCCGGGCGTCGTCGAGCACACCGGCGGCCCGGCACGGATCGTCTTCGGCGAACTCGACGGGTCGGTCACGGACCGGGCCGAGCGGTTCCGCGACCTCTGCGAGCGGGCGGAGCTCGACGTCGAACTCTCGGGAGACGTCCGGGTCGAGATGTGGGAGAAGTTCACCTTCATCGTCGCACAGGCCGGGATGACGGCGGCGGTTCGGCTCCCGCTGGGGGAGATCCGCGACAGCGATGCGTCGTGGGCGATGTACGAGCGGATCATGCACGAGGTGGAAGGGGTCGCCGCGGCCGAGGGGGCACCGCTCCCCGACGGCGCGGTCGACCGGTGGCTGGCGTTCGCGCGGGACCTCGAGGCCGACACCTACTCCTCACTGCACTACGACATGACCCACGGCAAGCGAATGGAACTCGACGCGTTCCACGGGACGGTCGTCGACCTCGCGGCCGACCACGGCATCGACGTCCCGGCCTGCGAGGCGGTCTACGCTATCCTCGAACCCTGGGCCGAGCGGAACGCCCGGAGCGAGTGAGCGGGCCTCGTTGATCCGTCCCGGTAAACCTCCACGCCACGGGGTCGGACGTAAATCGAGTGGATGCAGTCGGAGTAATATACTTATGACAAGTTTTGGGAACCGTGCTGAATACGCGGTGCGAATACAGCGTTCTCGAGCGAATTCGGAAGGGGAAGTAGGTCGATCACGGCCCAGCCTCCTGTCACACGATCTCCGGTCCACTCTGGTCGTCGGCGAAAAATACATGGTAAAAAATCATATTGGTACGTACGCGTCGCATGTCCGGCCCACTCGAAGCCGTCACGGGAATCGGACAGCGGTACAGCTGAGAACACAAGAGCTACACGATGTCGAGTTGGGAGGGCCTTCCCTACGGATGGGCGGTGATCGCTCTTGGCGTGGGTCTCCTCGTCATCAGCGGCATGCTCATGACGACCCCGGCCGAGCACGGTCGGGAGGTGCGCTACGCCACACCCGTGGACCGCCAATCCGGGA
>JBEPXB010000575.1:0-2640 GCA_041642135.1 Halobacteriales archaeon
CCGAGCGAGCGGCCTTTTTCACCCATGTTTTTGCGGCGAGAGGTGCGCGAGCGAAGCGAGCGCACCCGAGCCGGAAAAAGATAGTCGCTACATGAAATCCGCTATCCCCGACTGCTTGTTCGTGTCGTCCTCGAAAACTGATTCGAGCGCCCGCTCCAGTATCTCCAGTCGCTGTTTGGTGTACTCCCGGCAGCCGAACTCATCGGCGACAGTCCGGGCGGTCTGCATGTACTTGTTGACCGACCCTTTGTGTACCGTGAGATTCACCCGGCCGCCGCACTCCCGGCAATCACCCGTAAGTGGCATCCGACGGTACTTCTCCCCGCAGTCGAGACACCGCGTTTCCTGGCGCGAGAACGCCCGGAGGTTCCCGATCAGGTCGGGGAGGAAGTGGTACTCGATGATGCGCTCGGCGACGTCCGTCTCGTCGACGGCGCGGATCTTCCGGGCGAGGTTCAGCTGGCCGTCCATCTTCTTCTGCATGTCCCCCAGGGTCTTGTACGCCGAGAGGTCCGGCCCGAGCGCGATGTCCGTGGTGTCGTGGGTGTGGCGAAAGCCCGTGTACTCCCCGTCGGTCCCCAGGGAGGCCTCGGCGATCTCGACGTCGACCTCGTCCGGGTCGGCCATCCGCAGGGTAGCCTCGTAGAACTCCCGTGGATACCGGTCGACGACGTCCATGTTGTGGGCCTCGTCGTCGATCTCGGTGGGGTCGATCCGCGAGGACATGACCAGAGGTGCGTCCATTTTTCCACCGCGCTGGTCCGGCAAGAAACTCTTCGAGAAGTTCAGCAGGCCGTCCATCAGGAGCATCACGCAGTCCTCGTCGCCGTCACACTGGGCGGCTAGCATCCCGTTCACCGCCAGTGTGTGCGTCTCCGGAACGGTCACGCAGTAGACGTGCTCGGTGTCGGCTTCGAGGAGAGTGACGTCCGAGACGGTGTCGAGGGAGACACCACCGTCGGCGGCCTTGGGCACCGCCGAGGCAGATCCTTCCGAGTCGGCCCACCGTGACGACAGCGGAACGCGCATCCCGACTTCGACCTCGCTCGCCGGGATCCGCTCGATACCTTCGTCCCACTGGAGCAGTTCGTGGTCCGGCGTGACGGTCAGCGACCGACCACCCTGCGTTTCGACTCGAACGAGGTGATCCGGTGAGACGTGTTTCGAGACTGCCTCGACCGGCTTCAGCACCTGCTCGCCGTCGCCGGTGACGGACGGCACACGCACCTCGCCGTCGAGTTCGGAGACGAGCGTCCCGAAGTCGTCGGTGTCTGCCGTCTCCTCGTCGAGGCGTGCCTCCACGAACCGCTCGATCGGCTCGTGATGCCATCCGTCCTCGTCCTCGTACCGGAGCTCGGTCTCGGGGTGGAAGCAGTTCCGCCGTTTCGCCGCGTGGAAGTACGGGTGCGCGTACCCGACCGCCGCGCTCGTGAACCCCACCACTCGCCCGACCACAGCGGCGGACGTGTGCGGCGCCATCCCGAAGACGAGTTCGCCGACGAGGTCCTCGCGGTCCTCCACCTCGTAGAACGGCTCCATGTCGTAGTACTGGACGAGGAGGTCGTCGACGAAGTCGGCGGTCCGGAGCATGTGCTCGGCGGCGCCGTCCGAGAGGACGACGTCCTGGACCTTCAGTTCGACCAGCTGGTCGTCGTGGCGGAGGGGCTGCCCGTGTACGTCCTCGGTGTAGCCGAGTTCCCGGAAGTGGTCGGCGGTGACGTCCAGCTCCTCGGGCCGGACGGACGTCACGGGGAGGTCGGTCATATCGTAGCGGACGGTGCCGTCCTTGAACGCCGAGACGCCGTTCTTCGCCCGGAGGATCCCCTTCTCCATCGGCTCGGGCACCTTCGCGGCACTCATCAGCCCCTTCACGCCCTTGAGCTGGTCGAAGGCGGCCTCGCGCTCGCGGACGTTCTCGAGGGCGTTCCGGTACTCGGCGTTCACGTCGATGGTGCGGTTCTCGACGGCGTCCGCTTCCGACTCGCAGCGCGGACAGACCGCCCGCCCGGACTCGTCGGGCGCGACGGGGACGTCGCAGTCCCGGCAGACGTACCGCGGGACGGTGACGCCGTTGCACTCCGGACAGCGCGCCCGGAAGGTCTGGGTCCCGCACGCAGAGCAGGCGCGGCGGCCGACCTGCACCTCGACGTGACCGGGCGTCGAGTGACGGTCCGGGGCGTGTTTCGCGGCGGCGGCGACGTCGCGCTGGGACCCCCCTGCCTCGCCGATCGGGAACAGCGTGTGGACCGCCGGCGAGAGGTCGCGTTTCTCCGATTTCTCCGGGCGGCCCATCCGCGAGCCGATCCGGGTGGGTGCGCGCTCGCGGACGGCGAACGGCGCCACCTCGTTGACCGCACGTACCGCGTTCGAGCCCGGGGGATCGCCCTCGGCGGCCCACTCGCGGGCCTCGGCGGGGAGGTCCGAGAGCGTCCAGGCACGGTCGAGTTCGTCGGTCAGCCCGAGCGACCGGACGAGGGGGAGCGCGTCGGGGACCGTCACGGTCTCCTCGCCCTGATGGTGTTCGATCAGTAGCGTCTCGAGCGCGTCGACGACCCCCTCGGTCCGCGGGAGGACGAGCGCGTGTTCGGTGTCGACGCCGGCGTCCCCGTCGGTCCCCGACGGGTCGCGAGACGGCCGGTA
>JBEPXB010000576.1:0-2632 GCA_041642135.1 Halobacteriales archaeon
GACGAGTGGGCGACGGCCTACCGCACCCCACAGATCGAGGCGGTCGAGGGGGAGGAAATATCGCTCGTCGAGCACGTCCGGGCGGTGCTCGGGAGCGACGGGCCCGACGAACGGACCGTGCGTCGGGCACTGCTCAGGGCGTTCGACACCGAGGTCCGGACCCGGGCCGACGCCGGGCGGGCGGTCGACGCAGCCGCCGAGCGCGGTCCGGTGGGGGTGCTCTCGAACTGCTCGGTGCCGGGGCTCGTCGGGCGGACGATCGACCGCTCGACGCTCGCCCCCGGGCGGTTCGACGCCGTCCTCGCCAGCGTCGACGTCGGGTGGCGCAAACCCGACCCGCGGGCGTTCGAGGCCGTCGCCGAGCGACTCGGCGTCCGGGTCGAGGGACTCCTCCACGTCGGCGACGACCCGGGGACCGACGGCGGCGCGACCGACGCCGGGGCACGGGCGGTCCTGATCGAGTCGGTCCCGCTCGGGGGCCTCCCGGCCTACCTCGACCGGGAGCGATGAGCGCCGCGGGCGTCCTCGCCGTTATCGTGGCCGCGACGCTCGAGGCGCTCCTGGCCGAACCGCCGACCCGCTTGCACCCGGTGGCGTGGTTCGGGCGTGCGGTCGCCCCGTTCGACCGCGAGTGGACGAGGCCGAGAGTCGTCGGCGTCGGGGTTGCGCTCGTCCTGCCGCTGGTCGCCGCCGTCGCCGTCGCTGGCCTCGTCCGGATCGCCGGTGCGGTCCACCCGCTCTTCGCGGGGGTGCTCGCTGGCCTCGCTCTCTTCTCGACCACGAGCCTCCGGATGCTTCTCGGCGAGGCACGGCGAGTGAACGACCTCGCCGGGTCCGACCTCGCCGGGGCGCGGTCGGCGCTCCGCTCGCTCGCCGGCCGGGACGCGACCGACCTCGCGGCGGGCGAGGTACGGAGCGCCGCGGTCGAGAGCGCCGCCGAGAACCTCGCCGACGGACTGGTGGCGCCGCTGCTCGCGTTCGCGGTCCTCGCGCCCGTCTCCCTCCCACTCGCCGCCGGCGCGGCGGCGTGGGTGAAGGCGGTCAACACGCTCGACTCGATGCTCGGCTACCGCTCGAAGCCGGTCGGCCGGGCGAGCGCCCGCCTCGACGACCTCGTCATGTGGGTTCCGGCACGGTCGAGCGCGGTCCTGCTCGCGACCGTCGCGGGCGAACCGGGGACGCTCGGTCGCGCCCGGGCGTGGGCCGACGCACCCCCGTCGCCGAACTCGGGGTGGCCGATGGCGACGCTCGCAGTCCTGCTCTCGGTCCGCCTCGAGAAGCCCGGCGTCTACGTCCTGAATCCCGATGGATCGCTCCCGGGGAGCGAGGCCGCCGACCGGGGTGTCGGACTCGTCCGTCGTGCGGGCCTGCTCGCCTACGTCGCGGCGGGGGTAGTAGCGGGAACCGGGGTGTGGGTAGGTTGGGTAGGTGGTCTGGCGGGGGTGCTCGCGTGGTCCTGAGCGCGCTCCGGGGGGCGCTCGGCTTCCTCACCCGGCTTCCAGTGGGTCACGACGAGGGCTCGTGGGACGCCTTTCGGTCCACTCCGGCCGCGTTCCCGCTGGCGGGCTACGTCGTCGGAGCGCTCCTCGCGGTCCCAGTGACCATCCCCGCCGTCCTGCCTCTCCCTGAACCGGTCCTCGGGTTCCTGTTCGTCCTCTGGGTGGTGGGCGTGACGGGCATCACGCACCTCGACGGCGTCGCGGATCTGGGCGACGCGGCGGTCGTCCACGACCCCGACCGGCGTCGCGAGGTCATGAAGGACACGCAGGTCGGGGTCGGCGGGACCGTCGCCGTCGGGCTGGGACTCGTGGGACTCGCGTTCGCCGGACTCGCGCTCGCCGCGCTCCCGCCCCGCGCCGCCGCGGGACTGGTCGTCGCCGCGGAGGTGACCGCGAAGCTCTCGATGGCCAGCATCGCGGCGTTCGGAACCGCCGCCCACGAGGGGCTCGGCTCGCAGGTCCTCGGCGGGTCGCCGCGCGGCCTCGTCGTCCCCGCCCTCGTCGCGCTCCCCGCGCTCGTCCTGACCTGGCCCTCGCCCGCGGCCGCGGTGGGCCTCGCCGCGGGCCTCCTCGTCGCGTGGCTCCTCGCCCGGTGGGTCCGGGGGTGGCTCGGGGGGCTCAGCGGCGACCTCCTCGGCGCGGCGAACGAACTCTCGCGGCTCGCCGCCCTCCACGCTGGAATCGTGGTCTGGAACGCCCTCTGAGACGCGCCTTCCGTCGCCAGGACTCCGCTCGCGAAGTGGGCGGCCGGTCCAGTCGAACCCCACGATTGATTACGATTGGTACCCCAGTCGGTCGAATGAGTGAGACTGACACGCAGGTCCACCTGTACTGGGCGACGGGCTGCACCAGCTGTCTCCGGGCAAAGGAGTTCCTGGAGCGCAACGAGGTCCCCTTCGTCTCGCACAACGTGATCGAGGACCGGAGTATCCTCGACGAGATGGAGGGCCAGGGACTGCCCCGACAGGTCCCGATCGTCAAGCGCGGCGAGGACTGGGCGGACGCCCAGGGGCTCGACGAGGTGGCGCGGATCGCGGGCGTCGAACACGAGGCCGAACCCCTGCCGGTCGAGGAGCTCTATCGCCGGCTCGGCCTCGTCCTCGAGACGGTCGATCGCTACCTCGACCTGCTCT
>JBEPXB010000577.1:0-2626 GCA_041642135.1 Halobacteriales archaeon
TCCTCCAGGAGGGCGAGGTGAAGACGGGCAGGGTGTTCGAGTCGCGGTTCCGCAAGGCGTTCTGGGTGATCGGCGCCGCGGCCGCGACGACCATCGTCGCGCTCTCGCCGCTGGCGGTGCTCTCGCTCGGGGACCTCCAGGGGTTCGCCATCGTCACCATCGTCGGCGTCCTCATCGGGGTGCTGGTGACCCGGCCCGCCTACGGGAACATCCTCCGGAACCTCGTGCTGGACTGACCGGCTCGCACTCCCGGACTCCACACCGGCCGAGCGACCCCGCCCACGCGGGTCAGAACGAGTCCAGCGCGGACTGCTCGGCCGCCGCGAGGGCGTCCTCGCAGGTCGACCACGACCGGCGGGCACACCCGGGCAGGTCGCCGTGGGAATCGACGTAGGACCGGAGGAACTCGCGGGTGGTCGGGTCCGAGGGGTAGCCCGACCCGACCTCGCCGTACTCCTCGGCGAGGTCCGCGACGTGGGCGTCGCGCTCGACCTTGGCGATCACGCTCGCCGCGCTCACCAGCAGGTAGGTCTCGTCGGCACCGTGTTCGGCCCGCAGGCCGACCTCGACGGGGACCCGCCCCATCACCCGGCGGGCGAACCGCCCGGTCGAGGTGTCACCCGCGTCGAGGACGCCCCCGTCGCCGTCGCGTGCGACCGCGGCGACGGCCGCCGCCTGCGCGGCGACGGTGAGCGTGTTCATGTCCTCCTCGCCGTCGATCCGTGAGACGGGTATCTCACAGAGGCCGACTTCGACCCGGTCGTCGGCGCGGAGGACGGCCGCGAGTTCCTCCCGTCGGGCCGGCGAGAGCCGCTTCGAGTCGTCGACGCCATCGGGTATCGCCTCGGGCGGCGCGCGGACGGCGGCGGCGAACATCGACCCCAGCACCGGTCCCTTCCCGGCTTCGTCGGCACCGATGCGCATGGACTCCCGTCCATGCCCCGGAACTTAGCCGTTGTCCTCGGAGCGGTCGGCCCCTACTCGGCCCGTCCGCCGACCGCATCGAGGAGGTCACCGGTCCGCCGGACCGCCGCGAACTCCCCCTCGAGGTGGGCCAGCGCCGTCCGGTGGACCAGCGCGGCGTCGAACCGCTCGCCGTCGAGCTCCCGGTCGAACGTGGCCGTCGCGTCCGAGACCACCGACACCTCGAACCCGAGGTTCTCGGCCAGCCGGGTCGTCGTCGAGACGCAGTGGTCGGTCGTCAGGCCACAGACGACGAGCGAGTCGTACCCCCGCTCGCGAAGCCACGACTCGAGGTCCGTGTCGAGGAACGCTCCGTTGACACGCTTTACGAACTCGGGTTCGTCCCCGCGCGGTTCGAGCCCGTCCTTGAACCGGAACCCCGGGAGCTCGCCCCGAAGCGGCGAGTCCGGCTCGGTCGAGTCGTGCCGGACGTGAACCACCGGGAGGTCCGCCTCGCGCCACGCCTCGAGGAGCCGCATCGCGTTCTCCTCGGCATCGGGGTTGTTCCGCGGGCCGTAGGACGGCTCGTCGAGGCCGCGCTGGAAGTCGACGAGGAGGAGGACCGATCGGTCGGGTAGCGGGGGCGTCACTGCGTCGTCCTCCCCGGGTGTCGCCCCCGGTCCGGCGCACCCGCGAGGAGGTCGGACTTCGGATGCTCGCGCGTGACGGTTATCGGGCACTCGTCCGGGGCCTCCTCGGGGTCCTCGGAGAGCATGTACTGTCGCCACTCGCGGTCGCCCTCGACGCCCCAGTCGCCGAGGTCGGCGTGCGGGCAGACGCCGTCGTAGTCCGCGAGCCGATCCTGGATTATCTCGCGGGCCTGCTGGCCGAACTCCGTGTCGGCGGTGACGTCCAGCGCCTCGAACAGCGCCCGGGGCTGGAACGTGACCTCCAGTCCGACCGGACAGTACCGGCTCCTGCGTTCCTCGTAGAACGGCGCTCGACAGGTCGGGAACATCGGGTCGCCGCCGAAGCAGAACTCCCAGTACGGGTCTTCGGGATCGGTCGGGATGCCCGCCGGCCACGGCTCCGGGTCGTGGACGTGGAGGAACTGGAGGACGTGCCAGAGCGTCTCGTGGTACTCGGCCTCCGTGAGGGGCCGGTCGGGAGGTGCGAAGAACGCGACCAGCGAGGCGCGGTCGCTGTGTTCTCGATAGGCCTCGAGGTAATCGAGGAGCGTCCGCCCGAGGCCGAGCAGGGCGTCCCTGTCGGTCGTCGAGGGGACGGCAGTGTAAAGCGGGTCGCCGCTCCGGACGGATTCGGCGCCGAAGAAACACGGGAACGGGGTCCCGTTGCGCTCGCCCAGGAGCCCGTCGCGGAACGTCCGCCAGTGGGCGGCGACCCAGTCGGGGGCCTCGCCCGCGTCGACGCGAGCCGCGACGGTTCCCTGGTCGACCAGGTGGCCGACGACGGGTTCGCTCATGTGGGAACCGAGGCGCCGAACGGGTTTTTATCCATCGCTTCGAGCCATCTCTGATCGACGTTCGTGGTTCGTACCCGATGAGAATCGAACGTCGATCGGGATCGATCCGTTCCCGTTTCCGTCCCGTCCCGTCGCGCTCGTCGGACCGACCGGCTCCCGGCCACTGTCGTCCGCCGGACGCCCGACGCTGTCGCTGTCGCTCGGGGTAGGTGCGAAAGAACGGCGGGGGTTCACTCAGTC
>JBEPXB010000578.1:0-2624 GCA_041642135.1 Halobacteriales archaeon
TACGGCGAGACCGGCCCGCTCCGCGAGAAGAAGGGGATGGACCTCGTCCTGCAGGCCGAGGGCGGGATCATGAGCGTCACCGGGCCCGAGGACGGCGATCCGGTGAAGGTCGGGCAGGCCATCGGCGACCTGACCGCAGGGATGTTCGCGACGATCGGCGTCCTCGCGCGCCTCCAGGAGGTCGCCGCGGGTCAGGGTGGTGGGAGACTCGACGTGGGGCTGTTCGACGCCATCGTCTCGGTGATGAACGAGTACCTCACGTTCTACTCGATGGACGGGCAGGTCCCCGGCCCGCAGGGCGTTTCCCACCAGTCGATGGTGCCCTACCAGCTGTTCGAGACCGCCGACGGGTACGTCGTGACGGCCGTCCCCGCCGACGACCGCTGGGACGACTTCGTCGACATCGTGGGCTGCGAGTCGGTCCGGGGGTACGCGACGAACGCCGAACGGGTCGAACACGAGGAGGCGGTGGTCTCGGCCATCGAGGCGGAACTCCGCGAGGAGCCGACCGAACACTGGCTGGAGGTGTTCGAGGAGGGCGGGTTCCCGGTCGGGCCGCTCAACGACGTCGCGGACGTCGTCGGCCACGAACAGGCCGAAGCCCGCGGGCTCGTCCCCCGGTTCGACGACCCCGACGCCGGCGAGATCGTCCTCCCCGGTCACCCGGTGAACTTCCCCGACCACTCGACGGCGATCCGCACGCTACCGCCGTCGCTCGGCGAGCACACCGAGGCCGTTCTTCGGGCACTCGGCCACGACGACGAGTCGATCGCCGCGCTCCGGGAAGCGGGGGCGATCCCGGAAGAGTAGGTCGGGACTACGGCGTCATCCGAGAACGTCCGCGAGCGCGTCCATCGCCACGTCGACGCGCTCGCGGTCCGCGCTGTAGCCCATGTGACCCACTCGGACGATGTCGTCGGCGTGGTCCGCGAGCCCGGTCGCGAGGACCACGCCGTGGCGCTCGCGGACCGCCTCGCAGATAGAGCGCGCGTCGCCGTCGACCTCGAACGCGGTGACGGTCGGGGAACGCCGCTCCGCGGGCGGGAACGGTTCGAGCCCGATCTCGCGGCCGCGCTCGCGACACTGCTCGGCGACCGCCTCGTGGCGCTCGTAGACGTCATCGAGGCCCTCCTCGAGCAGCAGGTCGAGGGAGGCCTCGAGCGCGTAGCAGTTCGAGGAGAGGTGCGTGTAGGGGAGCAGGACGGCCTCCTCGGTGTCGAGATCCACGTCCCTCCAGGGTTCGAGGCTGGTGTAGAACGAGTCCTGCGGCGTCGCCGCGACCTTCTCCCAGGCGCGCTCGCTCACGGTCAGCGTCGAGAGGCCCGGCGGCGAACTGAAGCACTTCTGGGAGGCACCCAGGCAGACGTCGATCCGGTCGGTCGGGACGGGCGTCCCGCCGAGCGAGGAGACGGCGTCGACGACCGTGAGGACGCCGGCGTCCCGGAGTACCCGGAGCACCTCGTCGAGGTCGTTCAGCAGGCCGGTGGGCGTCTCGCAGTGGACCATCGTCGCCGCGACGGGGTCGTGTTCCTCGACGAGCGTCCCGACCTCGTCGGGGTCGAACGCCGCACCCTCGTCGACGGAGTAGACGACCGGATCGCCGCCGTGGGTCTCGACGAAGTCGGCGAACCCCTCGCCGTAGAGCCCGTTCGCGAGACAGAGCACCGTCTCGCCGGGCGCGACGAGCGACGCGACGCTCGCCTCCAGCCCGAGGATGCCCTCCCCCCCGAGGACGACGACGTCGTCGTCGGTGCCGTGGACGGTCGAGAGGTTCTCGAGCAGTCGGCGGTAGTCGGCGGTGAACCCCGGGTCGACGTCGGGGTTGACGAGTTCGCGGCCCATCGCCTCGCGGACCGACGGCGGGAGCGCGGTGGGTCCGGGCGTCATGAGGAGCGTCTCTTCGTGCTCGGGCATGGCCCGACGTTCGCGGGGCGGGTATAAATGCCGTCGGGAGCAACCGCCGCCCTCGCGCCGGAACCACTTCCATCCGGCGAGAACCAGGGGAGAGGTATTGACGCTCGGGGCCGTAGCCTCCGAACATGAGCCAGCGATCTCCGGACCGTTTCGAGGACCGTACCGACGCTGGGCGCCGGCTCGGGGAGGCGCTCGCCGAGCGGGGCGTCGACGGGGACCTCGTCCTCGCCGTTCCGCGTGGCGGACTCCCCGTCGGCCGGGCGGTGGCCGACGCGCTCGGCCTCCCGCTCGACGTCGTCGTCGCCTCGAAGATCGGCGCGCCGAACAACCCCGAACTCGCCGTCGGGGCGGCCGCGAGCGACGGGAGCGTCTGGGTCGACGAGGAGACCGTCGAGGCGCTCGGGGTCGACCCCGCGTACGTCTCCCGGGAGGGCGAGCGCGAGGCCGAGGCGGCCCGGGAGAAGGCCGATCGGTACCGCACGGACGGCCCGCCGGACGTGTCCGGACGGACCGTTCTGGTCGTCGACGACGGCGCGGCGACGGGGTCGACGGCCATCGCCGCGGTCAGGCTCCTCCGGGCGCAAGGTGCCGGACGCGTCGTCGTGGCACTCCCGGTCGCCCCGCCGGAGACCGTCGAGGCGCTCGGACGGGTCGCCGACGAGGTGGTCTGTCTGCTCGCGCCGCGGTCGTTCGGGGCGGTCGGCCGGTTC
>JBEPXB010000579.1:0-2620 GCA_041642135.1 Halobacteriales archaeon
GGCGGCCCTGGCGGACGGCGGCGGTGGGAGCGTCGTCGTCGCGACCACCGTCGGGACGACATCGACGTCAGAACGGCGACTGCTCCGGGTCGCCGTCGCGGTGGCCGCGGCCCGCGGGACGGGGGTCCGCGTCGTCCGGTTCGAGACGGTCCCCGACCAGCAGCCCCTCGACTACGCCGCGGAGGTCCGCTCGCCGGCCGACGTCCGGTTCGAGGCCGAGACCGACGCGATGGTGGGCGCCCTCGGGACCGACGTCCCCGTGACCGTCGGCGAGGTGGTCAGCCACGACGTCGCCCACTCCGTCGTCAGCTACCTCCGGCACCGGCGCGCCGGCGTCCTGGTGATGGAGCGTCGCCCACCGGGGCTGGGACGGCGGGGACTGCGGAGTCACACCGGGTGGATACGCCGGCACGCCCCCTGTGACCTCCTGTTCGTCGAGGGCGTCGACGACGGGTCCGACACCCCGCCGGACCGGGTCCGCTTGGTCGGCAACGGCGGCCCCTACCGGCCGTTCGCGGTGTTCGTCGCGGACGCGCTCGGGACCGCGGCCGACCGTCCGGTGACGTTCGCGGACTCGGCCGTCAGCGGGGCCGACGACCGGACGGACGCGCGGACCGACTACCACGACGACCTGCGGCGGACGGTGGGGACCACGACAGTGGGGACCACGACGGAGGCGACGGGAGCGACGGGAGCGACGGACGGTGGGACGGCAGCGACCACCGACCGAGCGGGCGACCCGACGGCCGAACTGCTCGTCGTCGATGGACGGACGCGCCCGTCCCACGCTGTCGGGACGGTAGTCCACGTCGAACCCGGGCCGGCCCACCGGCCCGGATGGCTCCGGCGACTCGTCCGCCGGGTCGTCTACTGATAGGGGTTATCGTAGCCGGCCGGAGGATTCGACTCGCTGATACGGGTCGAGCGGCGTGGTCCTCGGACTAGAAGGTATGAGTAACTACGATAACCCCTATGAGCCGACCACGTGGAACCCACAGCGACTTCCCGGTCCCCGTCGAAGCCCGCCCATGTACGGATCACGCCGGGACGGGGAGGGTCGCTGATGCGCGAGGCCGGACCTCTGGAACGCGAGATGGGGATGCGTTACTACGTCAGCGAGGGCGACGGCACCAGTGGGCGCCTCCGGGCCGAGCCGGAGGACTTTCGCGTCAGGGAGATCGAGCGGTTCGGCGCGGACGTTCGGCCCACGAACGCCGACCCGGGGAGCTACCCGCACACGGTCTTTCGGGCCACCCTCCGGGGCTGGGACACGAACGACTTCGCCGACGCGCTCTCGAAGAAGCTCGGGATCAGCCGCGAGCGGGTCTCCTGGGCCGGGACGAAGGACAAGCGCGCCGTCAGCACGCAACTGTTCTCCGTGCGGGACGTCGATCCCGACGAACTGCCGGAAGTCCGCGACACCGAGATCGAGGTGTTGGGGCGAGCGGGGCGTCCCGTCCTCTTCGGCGACCTCGCGGGCAACGCCTTCGAGATACGGGTCCGGGAGGCCGACCACCCCGGGAACGCCGAGGCCGTGGTCGAGGAGCTCCGGGCGTTCGCCGGCGGCGATCCAGACGACCCCGTCGTACCTGCGGGGGTTCCGAACTTCTTCGGCCACCAGCGGTTCGGCTCGCTCCGGCCGGTCACCCACCGGGTGGGGCTGGAGGTCGTACGGGGGGACTGGGAGGCGGCGGTGCTCGAGTACGTCACCACCACCGGCGAGGCCGAGCCGGCAGACACCCGCGAGGCCCGGGAGTGGATCGCGGAGACGCGGGACTGGACGGGAGCGACGGAACGGCTCCCGGGACGACTCCGCTACGAGCGGGCGATGTGTCACGCGCTCGCCGACGCCGACGGCGAACCGGGGGCCGAGGAGTTCAGGGCGGCGCTGGAGACGATGCCGACCAACCTCCAGCGGCTGCTCGTCAACGCCGCACAGTCGTACCTGTTCAACGAAACTCTCTGCCGGCGGCTGGAGCGCGGGCTCCCGTTCTACGAGGCCGTCGAGGGGGACGTGGTCTGCTTCGCCGACCGCGACGCGCCCGAGGGGTTGGCGCTCCCGGATACCGACCGGCTCCAGGGCGCGACCGGCGACCGGCTCCCGACCGTCAACCGCCACTGCGCCCGGGGCCGGGCGTTCGTGACCGCGCCCCTCGTCGGCACCGACACCGAGTTCGCCGACGGGGAACCGGGGGAGATCACCCGGGAGGTCCTCGAGGAGTTCGACATCGCCCGCGAGGACTTCGACCTGCCCGGCGAGTTCCACTCGACCGGCACCCGGCGGGCGGTGCTCCTCCGGACGGACCTCGAGGTCGAGCGCGATCCACTGGAGTTCTCGTTCTCGCTACCGAAGGGCAGCTACGCGACCGTCGTGCTGCGGGAGGTGCTGAAGGTCGACCCCTCGGCGCTGACCTGATACGGTCGTTCGTAACCGTTTTCAGCGATCTTCAGGACGATCGGTGTCTCGAGACCGGTGGGGCGGAACGAGGGGCCGTGAGGCGGCAAAGAATTACGCACGACCGTATGAGCGGTCGTGACCGTGTGAACCGTCGGGCACGGGGCCCCTCGCCGCCCGAACCGTCACCCTTCCGAGCCGTCCGTCGGCCCCGACCGCACCCGC
>JBEPXB010000580.1:0-2606 GCA_041642135.1 Halobacteriales archaeon
CGCCACGTTCGCGGGCCGCGGCGAGGTCGACGTTGTCGATGCCGGTCCCGATCTTGGCGACCACCGAGAGGTCCGTCGCCTCGATGACCCGCCGGGTGACCGGGATCCGGGAGGTGACGAACGCGACGTCGGCGTCCGCGAGGCGCTCGGCTGTCGACTCCTCGTCACCATCGATGCCGACCGCCACGTCGATCCGGTCGCCGACGACGTCCAGCAGGAGCTCGCGGGGGTGGATGTCCTCGTCGAGTACGCCGCGGTACATGTGGGCCGACACTCGCCGACGGGCCGCTTCAGTCCTCCGTTCGGAGGTGGGCGGGTGGCCGGTACGTCCGGCTGGCTGTCGACCCCGAGGGACCGCCCCGAGCTCACCGGTGGATCGGTGCGCCCGGGACCCCGACGTCGAGTTTCATCAGGCTCGGGTCCTCCCCCGAGAGCAGCGCGTAGTTGGTGATGAACAGCTCCTTCTGCTCGCCACGTGCGGTCCCGAAAGTCACGTCGGAGGAGTTGTCGAGCCCGTCGGCGGCCGTCGCGAGCGTCTCGATGTTCTCGGCGTTTCCGTCCGAGGGCACGCGGACGACCGAGCTCTGTCCGATGACCGCCACGTAGACGTCGTCGTTCGTGTCGATGGCGAGTCCGTCGGAGAAAGCCAGTTCCGGGGCCGAGACGAACAGCTCCGGCGTCCCGGCGCTGCCGTCCGGGTTCACCGGGATCCGGACGAGGTGGCCCTTCTCGGTGTTCGCGACGACGACACTCCCGTCCTTCCTCCGGGCGATGCCGTTCGCACCCAGCGGCGGGAATCCGGGGATGTTGCCCAGTCCTTCCAAGAGCGGGTCGTCGACCCACGGCTTCGTGTTCCCCTCGCGCACCTCCCACACGACCCCGAGCGTCGTGTCGGTGACCAGCAGTCGGTCCCCGTCCGGCAGGATGTCGTTGGGGAACGAGCTCGCGGGAAACGCCGCGTACAGTGACTTGCTCCCGTCGCGCTCGATGCGCCATACTCCAAGCTGGTCGGCGTCCGAGGTCGTGACGAGGCAGGCGTACACCACGCCCGTCGGGGTGACCTCCAGGCCGAGGACGCCGAAGTCCCCCGGATTGGTCGTGAACTTCGCGAGAAGCGACTCCGTCTCGTTGTCGGGTGTTATCTTCCGCACCTCCCCGAGCGGCGGGAAGCTCACGTACTTGTTTCCGCGGCGGCCTACCGCGATGTTCTCCGGGAGTTCCCCGACCGTGGGGTCGTACTCGAACAGCGTCTCGATGCCGTCGGAGTTCGGCTTGCCCGTCACGCCGCCCGACCCGACGACGGCCGCGCCGAGCGCACTGGCACCGAGGGTCCGGAGGACGCGCCGACGCGGGACCCGGACGGTCATCGCACCACTGCCGATACACAGCGAGTTCCCGCGACGATCGCCGAGGCTACTGTCTCGTTCATGATGACTACACCACACCCATACAGGACTGTAAGTAACATAAACATTCCTAGCATACACGACAGGCCCCGGCGGCGAGCGTCTCCGCGACGACGAGGAGGGCGTGGTCCGACTCGCTCAGTCGTCGGCCGGGGCAGGAGCGGGACTCGCGTCCATCGAGTCGTCCTCGGCGTAGGGGTACCACGTCAGCTTCGTGTTGTGCATGTACGGGTCCTCGTAGGAGGTCTCCTCGGGTTCGGCGAGGCCCTCCAGGTCTTCCGTGTCCTTCGCCTCGATGAACTCGCGGAACGACTGCCCGGCTTCGCGTTCTTCCTCGTACACCCGCAGGAGGTTCCGGACGTACCCCGGAACCTCGTCGGCGGCGACGCGCATCTCCACCCAGTCGGCGAACCGTGGGTTCTCCCCGAGGCCACCGCCGAGGCCGACGTCGAACGCCTCGACCGGCTCGCCGTCCTTGCGGGTCTTCATCCCCCGGAGGGAGACGTCGGCGATCTGTGGCTGGGCACACGAGGCCGTACAGCCCGAGAGGTGGATGTGGAAGTCCTCGACGCCCTCCGGGACCGGGACGTTCTCCGCGAGCCACCGGGCGTAGCGGACCATCCGGTTCTTCGTCTCGACGATCGACAGCGAGCAGTATTCGGTGCCGGTACAGGCGATCGAACCCCGCATGAAGGGGTGCGGGTCCGGCGAGTAGGTCTCGAGCAGGGGCTCGTCGAGGAACGCGTCGAGGTCAGCCTCCTCGATGTCGGCGACGACGAGGTTCTGTCGCTGGGTGATACCCACGAGTTCCGAGCCGTACTCCTCGGCGAGGTCCGCCAGCTCGATCACGTCTTCGGCGCCCATTCGGCCCACGAGCACGGAGAGCCCGACGGCGTACGTCCCGTCGTTCTGCTCGGTGACGCCGACGTAGTCCCCGGACGCGTCGGCGCGGCCGGCGTTGTAGTCGTACTCCTCCCGGAGGTCCTCGCCCGCGGTGGGAAGCTCGTAGTCGACGTACTCCTCCTGGAGCACGTCTCGAACTCTCTCCGGACCCCACTCGTCGACGAGGAACTTGATCCGGGCGTTGAAGCGGTTCTCCCGGTCGCCGTGGTCGCGGAAGAGCGCGGAGATGCCCGCGGAGACCTCGGTGACGTCCTCGGGGCGACAGAAGACGTCGATGTCGCGGGCGAAGCGGGGCTC
>JBEPXB010000581.1:0-2600 GCA_041642135.1 Halobacteriales archaeon
GATGAGGGCCTCGACGCGGAACGTGTCGAACCCCTCGCCGTCCTCCGGCTGGTAGTCCGCGCCGTCGCCGTCCTCGTAGTCGTAGAACCCCTCGCCGGTCTTCTGGCCCAGCTCGCCGGCCTCCTCTTTCTCCTTCATGATCGGGGGGACGGGCAGGCCGGCCTCCTCGCGGACGTGGACGTTCACGTCGATACCGGTGAGGTCCGCGAGCTCGAACGGGCCCATCGGGTAGCCCCGCTGGTGGACCATCGCGGCGTCGGCCTCCCGGATGGTGGCCTCGTCGTTGGAGACCATCCACGCGGGCTCCATCATGAACGGGAACAGGACGCCGTTGACGACGAAGCCGTTGACGTCCTTGCGGACGTGGATGGGCGTCTTGTCGATGGCCTCGACGAACGCGTAGGCGGTCTCCGCCGTCTCGTCGCTCGTCTCCGCGCCGTGGATCACCTCGACGAGGTCCATCTTCACCGGCGGGTTGAAGAAGTGCAGCCCGCAGACCCGTTCGGGGTGCTCCGTGGCCGTCGCGATCTCCGTGATCGACAGCGAGGAAGTGTTCGACGCCAGGATCGCCTCGTCGTGAGTGTACCCCTCGATCTCCGCGAAGATCTCCTTCTTGAGTTCCATCCGTTCGGGGGCGGCCTCGATGACGAGGTCGGCGTCGGTCGTCGCCTCCTCCAGATCGACGGCGGTCGAGATACGGCCGAGGACCGTCTCGGCGTCCTCGTCCAGCCGGCCGTTCTCCTCGAGCTTCTCGAGCGACCACTCGATGTCCTCGTACCCGTCGTCGACGAGGTCCTGTTCGATGTCCCGCATCGTCACGTCGTAGCCGGCCATCGCGACTACCTCGGTGATGCCGTGTCCCATGTTGCCCGCGCCGAGCACCGCGACGCGGTCGATCCCTTCGAGAGTCGGACTCATGTGTGTCGCTGATGGCGCACGGGTCCGCATAAGTCCACCGCACCTGCTTAACGACGCTAACTCAGGCTCTCTATTCTAGCAACAGTGGTAACCTCACCCGAGCAGGAGGAACACGAGGAACGGGACGACGAACAGCACCACGAACAGCACCAGCAGGACTGCCCCGTAGCTCAGCGCCGTGCCCGCCGCGGTGAACCACGACGGGTGGTCGAACCGGTCACGAAGGTCGGACGCGCTCATGGCTTCCGATCAGACCCCCGGCGCTTAGACCTTGTGCCCGCGGCACTCGGCGACGGACGTCGTGTTGATTCCCGACCCGTCGATGGGACGGGACGGGGCAGAATGGTGGAGCGAAGTAGCGCGGGGGTGAGAGAGCGATCCGACGAGGCTCGTCGCCTACCTCACATGTAGCCGAGGTCGCGCAGGCGCTCCATCAGGTCCTCCTTGTCCTGGGCGCGGCCCGCGCGCTCGGTCGTGTTGTCCAGATCCTGGAGCCAGGCGGGCTCCTGGTCGGCCCTGGTCGTGGAGATCTCGCTGCCCAGCGAGCGGAAGCCCTCGAAGTACTTCGGCGAGACGGGGATGTCCTCGTGGGTCAGCCCGTTCGGCAGGTCGTCGAAGTCCTGCGGGACGTACCCCTCATCGGGGAAGCCCTCGACGGTCTCGGGGACGACGAAGTACCAGAACGCGTCCCAGACGTCGCCCTCGTCGAACTGCAGGATCGGCTGGATGCGGTCGTGGGGCGGGTAGATCTCGGGGTCGTGCCGCGGGCTGAAGAACGTCTCGTCGGCGCGAGCCTCCTGCTCGTCCCAGCGGATGCCCGAGATGATGCCGTCGATGCCGTGCTCCTCGAGCGCGTTGTTGAGCGCCACCGTCTTCAGCAGGTGGTTGCCGACGTACGTGTCCAGCAGGAACGGGAACGTCTCCTCCTCGTACTCGAGGATGTCTCGAACGTGGTGCTGGTTGTGCTCGGAGAGGTCGGCGACGGGGATGTCGTCGCCGGGCTCGAGGCCGTGCTCCTCGACGTAGTCGCCGACGTCGGTGTTGCGCGCGTAGATGACCTCGAGGTCCCACTCCTCGGCCCAGCGCTCGACGAACTCCATCAGCTCCTCGAAGTGCTGGTAGTGGTCGATGAACACCGCGGGCGGCAGGTCGAGGTCGAACCGCTCGGCGACCTCCTTGACGAAGTAGAGCGTCAGCGTCGAGTCCTTCCCGCCGGTCCACATGATCGCGGGGTTGCGGTACTGCTCGAGCCCGATCCGCGTGACCTCGATGGCCTTCTCGATCTTGTGCTCGATGCTCGGGTAGTCCGCGGCCGTCTCGCCCTCGCCGTCGGTGTAGTCGACGTCGAGGTAGTCGGGGAAGTCGTCGCTCATCCTCGTAATAACATGTAATTAGGTCCCGGAAGTGTCTTTTCATTCGCTCGCACCCCGAGGGTCGTTCCCAGGGGGTGTCCCGGCGGTATCGGATGACACGGGGTGTCTCCGGTCGACGATCCGATCCGGAACCGGTGACGAATGCAGTCGAGGTGGCCTGTCGGGTGACCTGTCGCAGGAGTGCGCGGCGTGCGTCGACGTGTCGGGTGGGGACGGGGTTCTCGCGAGTCCTGTCGCGGGGTCGGAGGAGCGGGTTCGGCGGGTCGGTTTACCCGGAAATGAACTTGTTGTCCCGCCAGTTCACCGTAC
>JBEPXB010000582.1:0-2590 GCA_041642135.1 Halobacteriales archaeon
CAAGGGACCCCGACGGGATCTGATTCGAGGTTCTGGTAGGATCCCCGTCCGTCTGCCGATGGGAAACGTTCCAGCCGAGCGGGCCGGTCGGCCGCGCCGTCGCCCTCTTCGAGACGCTGTCGGGCGACGTATTTTACGCTTGCCCGTGGAACGCGTACGTCGGGAGTCGCGTCGTCTCGTGTCGTTTCCGACGACGGTCCCAGCGCCGGACTCGACGGCGCACCATCCACCGGCAGAACACTCCAACACCCACACCTACCGTTCTCGAAACAGCCAGAAAGCACATACCCGAACCATCCCTCGCCGGGACCGATGAGTGACAGTCCCGACCTGGGGGTGGGAGAGGACGGCTACACCATGCCCGCGACGGAGGTACTGTCGGGCCGCGGGTTCGTCACCGGCAAGTCCGGGTCGGGGAAGTCCAACACCGCGAGCGTCGTCGCCGAGGAGCTCCTCGACGCCGGTCTGCCGCTTCTCGTGATCGACACGGACGGGGAGTACTACGGGCTGAAGGAGTCCTACGAACTGCTGCACGTCGGCGGGGACGACCGGTGTGACACGCGGGTGGGGCCGGCCCACGCCGACAAGCTGGCGGGTCTGGCCGTGGAGGAGCACGTACCGGTAATCCTGGACGTCTCGGGGTACGCCGAGGCGGACGAAGCACGCGAGGTGGTCGCCGCGGTGGTGCGAGCGCTGTTCGCCCACGAGCGGGAGGCCCGGACGCCGTTCCTCCTCGTCGCCGAGGAGGTCCACGAGTACGTCCCACAGCAGGGCAAACCCGACGAGGCCGGCGAAGCCCTCCTCCGGGTCGCGAAGCGTGGGCGAAAGCGCGGGCTCGGTTTGCTGGGGGTCTCACAGCGACCCGCCGCGGTCGACAAGGAGTTCGTCACGCAGTGTGACTGGCTCGTCTTCCACCGCCTCACGTGGGAGAACGACACGCGGGTCGTCGGGTCGATCCTCGGCGAGGGCGCGGCGGATCAGGTCACGGACCTCGACGCCGGAGAGGCGCTCGTCCGGGCCGACTGGACCGAAACGGTCGAGCGGATCCGCTTCCGCCGGAAACGGACGTTCGACGCCGGCGCGACCCCCTCGCTCGACGGCGTCGAGCGCCCGGAACTCCGCTCGGTCGACTCGGACCTCGTGGCCGAACTCGGCGACCCGCCGGGAACGGAGGACGGAGCCGACGGAACGGACGGGACCGAGGTGGCCGACCTCCGTGCGGAACTGGCGGCGAAGGACGAGCGGATCGCCGAACTGGAGGCTCGGGTGGCGGAACTCGACGGACGTTCGAACGGCGGGAACGGGAGGTCGAGCACCCGCGCGACCGATGGCGGGCGGAGGCGGACGGCCGAACGCGATGACCGCGCCGCTCCACCGGACGGCGACCCGACGTGGGAGGTGGGGGCGCTCGTCGCGTACCTCCTCGGGTCGACCTGGCGCCGACTCGTCGTCGGTGTGCGGTGGCTCGCCGGGAGATCTGCGGGAGATCCCGACCCGAGTCCGGTGGGCGACGGCGACCCGGAGCCGGGAAGCGATTCTGACCCCCGAACGGCGACCGCCTCAGCCGAGTAGCGCGTCGAGGGTCCGACGGACGGCCGCGGCCGCCTCCTCCACTTCCGAGAGCTTCACGTACTCCCGTTCGGCGTGGGCGACGGCACCCTCCTCGTCGGCGAGCACGCCCGGCCCGAAGACCACGGTGGGCGCGTCCTCGGCGAAGTACGAGGCCTCCGTCGCGGCGGTGAAGGGTCGCGCGACCCCGCCGCTCTCCTCGACGAGCTTCCGGGCGAGCGGCGCGTCGGGGTCGGTCGCCCACGCCTCGAGGAACGGGGTCGGTCGGTCCTTCAGCGCGAACTCCAGCCCCACCCGCTCCGGCGCGTGCGCCCGGAGGTGCTCGGTTATCTCTGCCGCGAACCCGTCGGCCGTCTCCGGCGGGACCGACCGCCGGTCGAGCGTGAACCGGCACTCGGCGGGCACCTGGTTCGTCGCCTCGCCCCCCTCGACGGTCGTGACGGTGAGCGTCGGCCCGCCCAGTTGTTCGTGCTCCCCGGGGCCGTGTTCGTCGTCGAACGTCTCCACGGCACGGAAGAGCGGCGCGAGCGCCGCGACGGCGTTCACGCCCGACTCGGGCTCGGCGGCGTGGGCGGCGATCCCCGCGAGTGAGACCGTACCCTCGAACCGCCCTCTCGCGGCCGTACAGACGTCCAGCCCGGTTGGTTCGCCCACGATGTAGCCGTCGGCGTCGAGGTCGAGCGCGGCCGCGCCCGTCGAGAGGGTCTCCTCGTCGGGCGTCACCGCGAGCGTCACCCGCCCGTTCTCGGGCTCGCAGGCGAGGAAGGCATCGAGCAGCGCCGCGAGCGGCCCCTTCGCGTCGCAGGACCCGCGACCGCTCGCCACGTCGCCGTCCCTCGCATACTCGACGTGTGGCGGGACAGTGTCGATGTGGGTGTTCAGGCCGAGGTGTGGGCCGTCGCCGCTCCCGCGCGAGGCGAGGACGTTCCCGGCGTCGTCGACGCGGGGATCCGTGGCGTGGTCCTCGAGCGTCTCGACGAGGAGAGCACGCATCTCGGTCACGTCCTCGTGCGAGGCGGTC
>JBEPXB010000583.1:0-2588 GCA_041642135.1 Halobacteriales archaeon
CGCTGTCCCTGGCGGACTCCCGAAGGGCGAGGGCGCTGGGCGAAGCACGACGACGTAAGCACCGCAGGGAGCGGAGCGACCGAGGAGCGCAGCGAGGCGCGCGAGTCCAGCGGCCGAGGGCTTCGGTAGGTGCTGTCGGCAGTCTCGGTAACACCCCGGGCGAACCCACCGAGGTCAGATGCTCCGGACACGACACCTAGTCCCATCTGTAGCTCACCTGGCTCATGACGTGCCGGCTCGTCAGCTCGGCCGAGGCCTCGCTGTAGTCGAACAGCTCCTGCATGTTCCGAATGGTCCGCTCCTTCACGGCCGCCGTCTCGGTGCCCGAAGGCGGGTCGTCCCACTGGGCGGGGTCGAAGTCCTCGTGCGTTCTGCGAACGTCGTCCCAGTCGTGGCTCCCGAGAACTGCCTTTATGACGGGGATCTCCTTGGGGTTGACGTCACCCACACGAAACTCCTCGTCGCGGTTGCGCCAGGCGTGCCGATTGAGGGCCGTGACGACCTTGTTCCGCCGGAACGCCTCGACCGACGGCTCGGGGTCGGTCCCGTCGTAGTCGGCCTCGTCGAACCGGCCGAGGTGCTCGACTTCGAACACCTTCAGCTTCAGCGGGTCGGGGTCGACGTACTCCCCGCGGTCGTTCTCGATCTGCTCGCCCTCGACCCACGCGTAGACGTGCTCGACGTACTCCTCGACGGTGGCCTCGTCGACGCGCTTCTCGCGCATGATCGCCTCGAGGACGTCCTGTTCCTGCTCGCCGAAGACGTGGTTCTTCACGGGGACGAGCCGGTTCTCGAACTCCGTGCGCTCGCTCGGGGAGAAGACGGGCGCGTCCCCGAGCCGCTCGGCCATCGCGTTCAGCACGTCCCGGGGCATGATGACGTTCTCGACCTCGAGGTCGGGGTGGTGGCGGTCCTGGGTCTCGTGGAGGAGATCCGCGATGACGTCCCGGGTGTAGGTGACGGGAATGCCCGTCTCGCCGTCGCCCGCGTCGGGCGAGAAGTCGAACGCGTCCTTCTCCCGGCGCTCGTCGCCGTCCTGGAGGTACCCGCGGTCGAACACCATCGCCTTGTCGACCAGGTCGAGCCCGGGCGGGACGTCCTCGCCGTCGAGCCGCGAGACGACGGCGTAGAGCGCCGCGGCCTCGATGGCGTGGGGCGCGAGTTCGCGCTCTCGGACCTCCCGGCGGACGTTCCGCACCGACACCGTCACGGGCTTTCGGATCTCCGCAGCCAGGTCCTCGTAGGAGTCGGCGGTCCACACCGCCGTCTCGTTGGTGAGCTCCCTCCGAACCAGCTCGGCCTCCAGCGAGAGGTTGGTGAGGTACGTGAACTCGTGCTTGTCGAGCCGACGTTTCAGAGCCTTCAGCGGGTCGGCGCCCGACCGCTCGGCGTGCTGGTTCAGCTGCGCCTCCAGGTCGGGGTTCGAGATGATCACCAGCTGCGTGTCGATGTCCATCCCGATCCCCTTGTCGAGCTTCACCGTCTCCTCGTCGGGGACGTTCAGCAGTTTCTGGAGCAGGTCGGCGTGCTGGGCGGCGTCCTCGACGATCGTCAGCAGGCCGTTGCCCTGCGAGAGCACGCCGTCGTAGCTGAACGCCTGCGGGTTCTTCCGCCCGCGCGAGCCGAGTTCGCGGAGCATCCCGTGCATCCAGGAGCCGACGAGTCGCTCCTTGGGCGTGCCGTCGTCCTCGGAGTGGAGCACCCCGATCCCCTGGCCGACGTCCGCGACGTAGTTCTTCACCCGGAGGTGTTTCGGATCCGTGACCGCGGAGAACAGCGCCTCCTCGCCGCCGCGGCGGTACTGCTCCTCCAGGTAGTCGTAGGCCTCTCGACTGAAGGGGTCGAGCCGGCCGTCGACGTGGATCGGGATGTGGTCGTCGAGCCGCTCGTTCAGCTCCCCGAGCAGCTCCTTGCGGACCTCTTCGGGGAAGACCGTGAGCGGGTGGACCTGGACGGGGCTCTCGTACCAGTCGTCCTCGTCCGCGACCGCGACGTCGCCGTAGGTCATTCCCGGGCTGGACTCGACCGCCCCGGAGACGTTCCACTCGACGGTGTACCGGCGACCTTCGTCGGTCTTCGAGTACTCCCGGAGGCCGTTGATGAGACACCGCTTGAGTTCGGACTTCCCGGTCGCGGTGGGCCCGTCGAGCCAGATGATCTTCTCGTCCTTGCCGCGGCGGGCCGCGATCGAACGCAGGTCGTCGACGAACCGGTTGAGCACCTCCGTGTTGCCGAGGATGGCGTGCTCTCCGTCGTTGTGCGGGTCGTCGAAGAAGCGGTAGCGCTCCTTCTCCTCGCCCTCCTCGACCACGCGCCGGGTGCCGGCCGCTTCGATGGCCTCCAGCAGGTACTTCGAGGCGTGGCTGGCGATCCGGGGGTTCTCGAACACCGCGTCGACGTACGCCGGGAGGCTCATCGGGGCCTCGTAGGTGTCCCGGAGCGACTCGTCCCCCCGGCGGATGTAGTCCTCGCCGCTCATCTCAGTCGTCCGCTTCCATCTCCGTCTTGGCGACCTCCGCGCCGGCGAACTCGAGCACCTCCTTTGCGCCCTGGTTACTGTAGCCCTGCTCGACGAGCGCCCGGATCCA
>JBEPXB010000584.1:0-2584 GCA_041642135.1 Halobacteriales archaeon
CCGCGGCGTAACGGCTCCGGTCCCCCGGCCCCCGGCAGGATCGAGAGCGTCCACGAGGGATGACTGTCGGCCGCCGACGCGTGTCCGGTGTCCGGCGACCGCACGATACTTGTCCGGCGGGACCCCACGGCCCGGTAACGGATGAGTACCGAGACACCCGACGCCGAGGGGGCCGAGGCCACCCCGTTCGAGCGGGCCTGTCGGCACCTCGCCGAACGCGTCGCGTCGGGCGAACTCGAGCGCGAGGACGTCGAGTCGGCCAAGCTCGACGCCTGCTCGGAGTTCGGCGCGAGCGAGGTCCCGCGGCACTCGGACATCGTCGACCACGCGCCGGAAGGCGAGCGCGAGGCCGTCCAGCGGGTGCTCCGCCGGAAGCCGGTCCGCACCGCGTCGGGCGTCTCGCCGGTCGCGATCATGACCTCGCCGCACACCTGCCCGCACGGCAAGTGCCTCTACTGCCCGGGCGGGCCGGCCAGCGAGTTCTCCTCCTCGCAGTCCTACACCGGTCACGAGCCCGCCGCGGCCCGCGGCGAACAGAACGACTACGACCCGTACGGGCAGGTCACGCTCAGGCTCGAACAGCTCCGGCGCATCGGCCACCCCGTCGACAAGGTCGAACTCATCCTCATGGGCGGGACGATGACGGCGAGAAGCCACGACTACCAGGAGTGGTTCGTCAAGCGAGCATACGAGGCGATGAACGACTACGACGCCTCGGGGGTGCCCGAACCCTCCGAGACGGAGTCGTTCGCGCCCGACCCGGGGGACGTCGAGTTCCGCTACCTCGAGGACGTGATCGCCGAGAACGAACGTGCGGACGTCCGGTGTATCGGGACCACCTTCGAGACCAAGCCCGACTGGTGTGACCCCGAGCAGATCGACCGGATGCTCCGGCTCGGAGGGACGAAGGTCGAGGTGGGCGTCCAGACGACCTACGAGCGTATCAACCGCGAGATGCACCGCGGCCACGGGGTGCAGGCCAGCCTCGACGCCAACCGGCGGCTCCGGGACGCGGGGTTCAAGGTGGGGTTCCACATGATGCCCGGCCAGCCCGGGATGAGCAAGGCGATGTGTCTGGAGGACTTCCGCGAACTGTTCGAGAGCCCGGACTGGCAGCCGGACTACCTGAAGATCTACCCGACGCTCGTCGTGCGGGACACCCTGACCTACGACATGTGGCGTCGGGGGGAGTACGACCCGCTGACCAACGAGGAGGCCGCGGAACTCGTCGCGGAGATCAAGTCGATGATACCCCGATACACGCGGCTCCAGCGCGTCCAGCGGGACATCCCCGCCGACTTCATCGACGCCGGCGTCTGGAAGTCGAACCTCCGGCAGCTCGCCCGCGAGCGGATGGCCGAGCACGGCTGGAACTGCGACTGCATCCGGTGTCGGGAGGTCGGGATGAACGAGGAGGAACCCCGGAACGTGGAACTCGACGTGGAGACGTACGAGGCCGCGGAGGGGACGGAACACTTCCTCTCGTTCGAGGACTTCGACCGCGATCTGCTCGTGGGGTTCTGTCGGCTCCGGTTCCCGAACGACCCGGTACGGCGAGAACTCGAGGACGCCGCGGTCGTCCGCGAACTCCACGTCTACGGCAACGAGGTCGGTGTGGGTGCCGAGGCGTCGGACGAGGACGGCGACTACCAGCACGAGGGCTACGGCCGGCGCCTGCTCGCCGAGGCCGAGGAACTGGCACGGGACGCCGGCTACTCGAAGCTCTCGGTCATCTCCGGCATCGGCGTCCGGGAGTACTACCGGGAGAAGCTCGGGTACTACCAGGACGGCCCGTACGTCTCGAAGTCACTGGCGTAGTCGAGTTGCCCCGGCCCCGTTAGGGGTCAGTCCCTGTGTCGCGGTTCCTCGATGGTCTCCGCCCGTTCCCGGAGCTCGGCCAGCGCGCGCTCGCCGTCGTCGTTGCCCCCGTGTGCGTACCGCACCGACCGGTCGAGCGGCGACGCCACGAACCCGTCCCCTTCCCCGTCGGCGTCCGGCTCCTCGTCGGCGACGAAGCGAGCGGTGAGCCACGACAGCACGCGACGGATCATACTACCCACTACGACGTCTGCCCGAATAAGTGTTCAGTCGTTCTCCGGCGACGACCGATTCACACCCGCCCGACTCGTGTCCCTGGCCCCGTCCGACCGCGGTGCTCTCGGTGGCCGAACACCTACGGCGTCGGGTAGTTCCCGTTCCCGACCACGAGGTGTCCTTCGGCGGTGACCCATCCCGACTGCGGACCGGTCGCCCGGTAGTCGACCGTCTCGCGGTAGTGGTTCCCGGTCCAGCCCGCGTCGAACCACTCGTTGCGGCCCTCGAAGGCGACGATCGTGTCGACCCGCGTCCCCTCGTCCGCGTCGTACGAGAGGTAGAGCGGCGCGTCGTAGTCGAAACAGGAGGCCGTGTCGGTGGTCGGGAACTCGCAAGCGGTGGCGACACGGTCGGAGGTGGCGGGGAGCAAGGGTTCGTCGCCGACCGGCGACTCCGTGTCGACGGGGTACGGCGCGTCGACCGTCACCAGTACGTCGACCGAGCGGAAGTCGACCTTCGAGTGGTCGGGGTTATCGGGGTCGTACTCGGA
>JBEPXB010000585.1:0-2577 GCA_041642135.1 Halobacteriales archaeon
GGCGACTGCGGGGGCGGTCCGGGTCGCCAAGGCGTTCCTGAAGGCCCACGGTGCCTACGGCGCGAACCTCCGGACCCGCGGGTTCGCCGGCTACCTCGTCGAACTCCTCGTGCTCGAACACGGCGGGTTCCGCGGACTGGTCGAGTCGGCCGCCGACTGGACCCCACCGATCAGGTTCGACCCCGAGGGCCACGGAACCCGCGAGTTCGACGATCCACTGGTGGTCGTGGACCCGACCGACCCCGAGCGGAACGTCGCAGCCGCCCTTTCACCCACCAATCTCGCCCGCCTCCAGCACTACGCGCGGGAGCTCCTCGCCGAACCCCGTGAGTCGCTGTTCGACTCCCGCGAGCCGGCTCCACTCTCGCCCGCCGAGGTCCGCGAGGCCGTCGCCGACCGCGGAACGACGCCCGTCGCGGTGCGGTTCGAGGCCCCCGACGTCGTCGACGACCAGCTCTACCCGCAGCTCGACCGCTCGCTCTCGGGCCTGCGCGACGAACTCGAACGACGGGGGTTCGACCCCATTCGAGCGGAGCGGTTCGCCGACGATACGGCCGTGCTGTTCGTCGAGTGCGCCGTCGGCGAGCGACCACGCATCGAGCGCCACGAGGGTCCGCCGGTCGGCGTCCGGGCACACGCCGAGGGGTTCTACGGGAAGTACGCGGACGACCCGAAGGTGTACGGCCCGTTCGTCGAGGACGGCCGATACGTCGCAGAGCGCCGGCGCGAGTTCCGCACGCCCGCCGCGTTCTGCGAGGCCGACGCGCTGTTCGACGTCTCGCTCGGCCCGCACGTCGCGTCGGCGCTCGAATCGGGTTACGAGGTGTACGCGGGTAGCGAGGTGGCGGTGCTCGCCGAGGAGTTCGGCGTCGAACTGGCGCGCTACTTCGACCCCGTCCCCTGACCCTCGTGGCCGCTCGCGCCGCGCCCCTCATACGGACGGTTGTAACGATTTACCGGTGAGCGCCCGGACTGGGTCACCGCTCACCAGTAAAAGACCACAACCGTCCGTATCAGAGCGCGTGTGCCTCGCGGACCTCCTCGACGACGGTCGTCGCCCGCTCGGAGGGGTCGCCGTCCGGCTCGACCGGCACGCGTCCGTCGAACACCTCGTGGACCATCGCGACGCTCTCGGCGAGGGCGTCGAGCCCGTACCCGCCCTCGAGGACGAACGCGAGCGCGGCGCCGGTGTCGTCGGCGAACGCCCGGAGCCGGTCGGTGAGGACGCCGTACCCCTCCGTCGAGAGGCGCATCCGGGAGATGGGGTCGTGCTCGTGGGCGTCGAACCCCGCGGAGACGACCAGAAGGTCGGGGTCGAACCGCTCGATGGAGGGTGCGACGGCGCCGTCGAGGGCGGCGAGGTACTCGGCGTCGCCACACCCGCCCGGGAGCGGGACGTTCAGGTTCGTCCGCTCGGCCCCCTCGGCGCCCGTCTCGCCCACTTCGCCGGTTCCCGGATAGAGCCCGCGCTCGTGGACGGAGCTGTAGTGGACGTCCGGGTCGTCGTAGGTGATGTCCTGTGTCCCGTTGCCGTGGTGGACGTCCCAGTCGAGTATCGCGACGCGGTCGATCCCCTCGCGGTCGAGGGCGGCGTCGGCGGCGACGGCGGCGTTGTTGAAGAAGCAGAACCCCATCGCGTCGTCGTAGACGGCGTGGTGGCCGGGCGGTCGGCCGATCGAGAACGGGGTGTCCCGGCCGTCGTGGCCGTCGATGGCCGCCTCGGCCGCCCAGACCGCGAGCCCCGCGGAGGCCCGTGCGGCCTCCCACGTCGACTCCGTCCCGAGGGTGTCCGCGTCCCAGGTACCGCCGCCCTCGGCGCAGAACGACTCGACCGCCGCGACGTACTCCGGGTCGTGGACGCGTTCGAGCCGCTCGACGTCGACCAGATCCCCCGAATCGTACTCGACGCCGTGGAGCCGCGAGAGTCGCCGCCGGATCGCCTCGAGCCGGTCGGCGGATTCGGGGTGTCGCGGGCCGGTTTCGTGGTCGAGACAGGCCTCGCGGTAGCCGAACCTCATCACTCGAAGTACGGTTGCAGGTCGTAGTAGACCTCCACGTCCTCGGCCTTCACCGTGCGGCGGCCGGCGTGGCGGGCGAGGGTCGCTGCCGCCGCGGCCACCCGGTCGGCGTACACCTCGAGGATGCCCGCGAGCGCCACCCGGGCGTCCATCGAGACGCGGTAGGCGTCGTCGATGTCGAGTCGAGCGATGCGGTCGACCGGCGCGATCGGCAGTTCGAGGTCGTCCCTGTCGGCGTCGCTCCCCTCGCCCTCGAAGTCGTCGGCCATCAGCGTCTTGCGCCCGTCCGCGGTCGCCCGTTCGGCCGCCTCGGCGGCGAGGTCGGCACCGTAGTTCTGGATGCGCTGCGCGAGTTCCGCCGCCGCCTCGGCGCTGACACGAAGGTCGCCGGCGTTCCGTCGGATGATGGTGTCGACCGGGGCGAACGGCAACTCGACGCTCATAGCGTGCATCGGGGTCGTTTGGCGCATAAAACCGTCGGTCACCGGGGTTCGACGTCCTCGGCATCGATCCGGTCGCCGTCCTGCCGTCCCCTGACGGTCACCTCTTGGCCGAGCTC
>JBEPXB010000586.1:0-2568 GCA_041642135.1 Halobacteriales archaeon
TGAGGAACGCCACCTCGGGCAACGGCGCGAAGACGACCAGGTACTGTCCGAACCCGATACAGTAGAACGCCGAGGCGAAGGCCAGGCCCATCCAGTCGCCCATCCCGGCGATCGAGCCGAACATCGGCCCGAGCGACCGGTTGATGTAGTAGTAGCCCCCGCCGGCTCTCGGCATCGCCGTCCCGAGTTCGGAGACCGACAGCGCGTTCACCATCGCGATCAGCCCGCCGACGACGAACGAGACGACGACGACGGGCCCCGCCGCGTTCGCGGCGACACCGGGCAGGACGAAGATGCCGGCCCCGATCATCGTCCCGATGCCGATCGTCATCGCCGAGACGAGACCGAGGTCCTTGGCGAGCTCCGTATCGCTCGTTCCCGGTTCCGCGTCGCTCATTCGTGTTTCTCGCCGTCCGTTCGAGGGAGGGCGATCACGGGACGGTCGGCGTTCGTGACCAGCTTCAGCGAGCGGTCCCCGGAGAGGAACTGCACGACCCGACTCCCGCCGCGGGAGCGGTACGCGATGGCGCTCGCGCCGACCTCCTCGGCGGCCTCGAATATCGCCCCGACGACGTCCCGTGCGTACGCGGTGTGGTCGTCGGCGTCGGGGAACACCGTTCTGACGGCCGCGTACGATCGCGCCGCCAGTTCCTCCGACTGTTCGACGGGCGTCTTGTCCGGGGCGCCTCCCCCTTTCTCGACGACGTGGAGCGCCGTCACGTGCTCCGGGTGGTACGGTTCGAGCGCGCTCGCCGTCCGCAACGCGTCCTCCTCGTTGGCGACCGGCAGGAGGACGTGCGCGAGCAGGTCGCGGTCCTCGACCTCGGAATCGCGGTCCATACCACCAGTAAGTGTCGCTTCCGTCAAGAACCTACCCGTCTGGACCCGATTACCGTATTGACCATATATATCCGGAGGACGGTAGCGCAGATCGGGCGGGGCTTCCGATCGCGCTCCGACCGAACGTGCGGGGCGCTCGGGGCCGGTCGGGCGCGCCACGACCGGCCGTGCGAACGCCGGAACACGCCGGATCAGGGCGTTTAAGCGCCCGCCCGGCGACCGCCCGGTAATGACCACGGCGGTACACCTCGACGGGATCACCAAGCGGTTCCCGGGCGTCGTGGCGAACGACGACGTCGACCTGGCGGTCGAGCGCGGCACGGTCCACGCGCTCCTCGGGGAGAACGGGGCGGGGAAGACGACGCTGATGAACGTCCTGTACGGATTGTACGAACCGACGAGCGGCCGCGTCGTCGTCGACGGCGAGCCCCGTGACTTCGGCTCGCCGCGGGACGCCATCGACGCCGGCGTCGGCATGATCCACCAGCACTTCATGCTCGTCGACCCGATGACGGTCGCCGAGAACATCACCCTCGGCAACGAGCCGCGGAAGTGGGGCGGGCTGACCGTCGACCGCGAGCGGGCCCGCCGGGAGGTGGTCGACCTCTCCGAACGGTTCGGGTTCGACGTCGACCCCGACGCCCGGATCGAGGACGTTTCAGTAGGGGTTCAGCAGCGCGTCGAGATACTGAAGGCGCTCTACCGCGGCGCCGAGGTGCTGATCCTCGACGAGCCCACCGCGGTCCTCACCCCACAGGAGGTCGAGGACCTGTTCGGGGTGTTCGAGGAGCTCACCGCGGGCGGGAAGACGATCGTATTCATCACGCACAAGCTCGGCGAGGCGATGCACGCCGCCGACGAGATCACGGTGCTCCGGGACGGGAAGAACGTCGGGACCGTCGACGCCGACGCGACGTCCCGCGAGGAGCTGGCGCGGATGATGGTCGGTCGGGAGGTCCTGCTCGAGATCGAGAAGCGGCCGGGCGAGGCCGGCGACCCCGTGCTCGAGGTCGAGGACGTCTCCGTGCGGGACGAGCGCGGTGTGGCCGTCGTCGACGGGGTCTCGTTCGACGTCCGCGCGGGCGAGGTGTTCGGCGTCGCCGGCGTCGACGGCAACGGCCAGACGGAACTCGTCGAGGCGATCACCGGGATGCGCCGGCCGGAGGCCGGCCGGATACGGTTCCGCGACGAGGACGTCACGGAGTGGTCGCGCCGGCGCCGTATCGACGCCGGGATGGCCTACGTCCCCGAGGACCGCCAGGAGCGCGGGCTGGTGATGGGGTTCGACCTCGTGGGCAACGGGGTGCTCGGGAGCCAGCATGCCGCCCCGTTCGCGAGTGGGGGTCGGATCGACTGGGAGACCGCGCGCGAACACGCCGGGGACGTCATCGAGGAGTACGACGTCCGGCCGCCGGACCCGGACGCCGCGGCGCGGTCGCTCTCCGGCGGGAACCAGCAGAAGTTCGTCGTCGGCCGGGAGTTCGCCCGCGACCCCGCGCTGCTGGTCGCCGCCCACCCGACCCGCGGCGTGGACATCGGCTCGACCGAGTTCATCCGCGAGCGGATGCTCGACCTGCGCGCTTCGGGCGTCGGCGTGCTGCTCGTCTCCTCGAAACTCGAGGAGGTCCAGGGGCTCTCGGACAGGCTGGCCGTGATGCACGCCGGCGAGCTGGTCGCCGTCGTCGACCCGGAGACAGTGACCGAGGAGGAGCTCGGCCTGCTGATGGC
>JBEPXB010000587.1:0-2377 GCA_041642135.1 Halobacteriales archaeon
AGTTCGCCCTCTCCGAGATCGACCGCATGGCCTCCGCCCTCGGCGTACCACGGTCGGTCCGGGAGGTCGCCTCCGTGATCTACCGCCGCGCGCTCAAGGAGGACCTCATCCGCGGGCGCTCGATCGAGGGGGTAGCGACGTCGGCGCTCTACGCCGCCTGTCGAAAGGAGGGCATTCCGAGGTCGCTCGAGGAGATCAGCGAGGTCTCCCGCGTCGAGCGCAAGGAGATCGGTCGGACGTATCGCTACGTCTCTCAGGAGCTCGCCCTCGAGATGGAGCCCGTCGACCCGACCAAGTACGTCCCCCGCTTCTGCTCGGAACTCGAACTGAGCGAGGAGGTCCAATCGAAGGCCAGCGACATCATCGAGACGACCGCCGAGAAGGGTCTCCTCTCCGGGAAGTCCCCCACCGGTTACGCCGCCGCCGCGATCTACGCCGCCTCGCTGCTCTGCAACGAGAAGAAGACCCAGCGCGAGGTCGCCGACGTCGCGCAAGTGACCGAAGTGACCATCCGCAACCGGTATCAAGAGCAGATCGAGGCCCTCGGCATCCGCGCCTGATCGTCCCCCGTCGTCCTCTCTCGTACTGTTCCCGCCCCGTTCCCCGGCTCCCTTGCAGCCGCTCGCCTGCGACCCGCGGCCCTCGATCCGTCCCGGCGTCCGTCCCGAGGCCCTTCCGACCGGCGAGTGCCGGTCACGGTCGTCGACGGCCACGTTCACTTTCACCCCGCCTTCGAGCGTTTGAAGCCCCCGGCGGTGGTAGACACGGTAATGCGGCTGGACGACTACCTCGAGGGGTTCGAGCGGGACGAGCGTGCCGACCTCCGCAAGCTCGCCGAGGAGAAGTCCTACGCCATCACCGACCACATCGAGGACGTGAAGACGCGGTTCGACGAGCGGCTGAGCGGCGACGCGCTCGTCGGGTCGACCTCGCCCTCGATCTTCGTCGGGCGGTCGAACTACCCCACGGTGTCGACGGGTCTGCTCTCGCCCGTCGGGGACGAGGAGAACGCCGCCGACTACACGACCAGCGGGCAGTGGTACCGCGACGGCTTCTCCATCGACGACGTGTTCCAGCGCCGGACGGGCCTGCTGAACTCCACGCGGTCGGCCGACGTGAACGTGAACGACGTCTGGGACGGCTTCGTCGGCGTCCAGCGCGAGGTGGCCATCGCCGACCGACCCGTGGGGGTGGAACTCGGCCTCGACGGCCGGCCGGAACTCGACCTCGAGTCCTCCGTGGACGACGTGGGTGCGCCGACCGGGCCGCGGGCCCGCGCGAGAAGCGCCGAACTCACCGAGAACCCGCACGTCCCCCGTGCCGTGGAGAAGACCCTCTCGGACGACGACTGGCGCGCGGAGGGGGCGATCAACTACCTCTACAGGCGAGGATTCGACGTCTACGAGATCGACGACGTGCTCTCGGCGGGGGCGCTCGGCCGCTCGGAGGAGCGCCGGCTCGTCCCGACGCGGTGGTCGATCACGGCCGTCGACGACACCGTCGGGCAGTTCCTTCGGGGCACGATCCGGAACGCCCCCTCGGTCGACACGGTCGAGGTCCACTACAACGAGTACGTCGGCAACCAGTACTGGGTAGTGCTCGCGCCGGGCGACTGGGAGTTCGAACTCGTCGAGATGAAGGCCCCCGGCAGTATCTGGAACCCCGACGCGGAGGGCTCGTACTACGTCGCGGCCGACCGCGAGGGCTACGACGGCCGGACGGGGTACGTCGAGGAGACGGCGGGCGCCTACTACGCCTCGCGGCTGGGAGTTCTCGAGGAACTCGCCGACCGGGGTCGGCAGGCGAAGGTCCTGGTCCTCAGGCACGCCTCCGAGGAGTACTGGGCGCCCGTGGGCGTCTGGCAGATCCGCGAGTCGATACGGAACGCCTTCGATGACGAGGGCGGCGAGGCCGAGACGTTCCACGAGGCGATACGGGCACTCGACGACCGGCTCCCGATCTCGTCCGAACGGCTCCGCCGCAAGTCCCGGATGGTCGCCGGGCTCCAGACCCGGCTCGCGGAGTTCGCTGGCAGGTGAGTTTGGGTGTGTCTCCTTCGGGGATCGGTCTAACCGTCGGGTGGGACTGAAAGGGGCCGGGCGCTCCGCGAAGCACCGCAGGCCGAAGGCCGAGGAGCGCAGCGAGCCGCGCGACCGGAGCGCCCGGGGGCTTTCGGGATGTTTCCGCTAGCTCGCTGCCGACAGCGACAGAAGCGGCTCGAAAGCCGCCGGCCCCTTTCATACGGTCGTGCGTCGTCTTTTACCGGCGCTAACCGACCCCGCCCGGGTGATCGCCGGTACATCGGTACGCACGACCGGATCACGCCGCGTCGCCGTGGATCCGGTCGAAGAACTCCCCGACCCTCCGGTTGAAGACC
>JBEPXB010000587.1:2387-2567 GCA_041642135.1 Halobacteriales archaeon
GGGCACACGGTATGGTCCCCGCATCGCTGCTCGACGCGCTCGTCCCCGCGTTTCTCGGCATTCCCGGCGGCGTCGAACTCCTGGTGATCCTCCTCATCATGATAGTCGTGTTCGGCATCCCGTTCGTCCTCCTACTCGGCGCGGTGTTCCTCGGCTGGAACGTCCTCGGCTCACGCCGTG
>JBEPXB010000588.1:0-2524 GCA_041642135.1 Halobacteriales archaeon
CAGAGCCGCCTAAAGCGACTAAAGCGCCCGCTGAGTCGTCAGGAGGAGTCGAACACGGCCGCTAGAGACGGGGGAAAGTACTTTTAATTCCGATTCAAACCCCGCCGCACATGTCCCTCGACTTCGGGGTCACCCAGCCCGTGGTTCGGCGGGTCGGTGACCTCGTCGAGGCGGCGCAAGCACGCCCGGAACTCGCCGTGCTGGTGGTCGTCGTCGCCGTGCTGGTGGTCGTCGTCGGCTACCTCGCGCTCCGGCTGTACTGGCAGACGCCGGTCGACCGACTGGTGCGCGCGCTCTCGAAGGTCGAGGAGGTGGTCGTGCTGACGCACCCGAACCCGGACCCGGACGCGATGGCGAGCGCGCTCGCCGTCAGGGCGGTCGCCGCCCACGCGGGGACCGACGCGGTCATCCAGTACCCGGGCGAGATCCGCCACGAGGAGAACCGGGCGATGAAGACCGTCCTCGGGTTAGAGATGCAGCACCTCTCCGCGGGGGAGGGGCTGGCCGCCGACCACGTCGTCCTCGTCGACCACAACGAGCCCCGCGGGTTCGCCGGCGCGGGCGGGCTCACACCCTACGCCGTCGTCGACCACCATCCCGGAGAGGGGACGGGCAGGGCGTTCACCGACGTCCGCCCGGAGTACGGCTCCTGTGCGGCCGTCGCCACGGAGTACCTCCGCGACCTCGGGTGGCGGACCGACAACGCGGACGGCCGGCGGATGCCGGAGGACCTCGCCACGGCCCTGCTCTACGGCATCCAGTCCGACACGACGAACTTCTCGCGGGGCTGTACGGACGCGGACTTCGACGCCGCCGCGTTCCTCTTCCCGGCGACGAACCCCGAGGCGCTCGACCGCATCGCCAACCCACCGGTCGACTCGGAGGTGCTCGACGTGCGGGCCCGCGCGGTGACGAACCGACACAAGGACGGCCCGTTCGTCTGCTCGTTCGTCGGGCCGGTGTCGAACGTCGACGCCCTGGGGCAGGCCGCGGACGAACTCCTGCGGCTCGAGGGCGTCACGGCGGTGGTCGTCGGCGGCGAGGCCGACGGGACCCTCCACCTCTCCGGCCGGTCGCGCGACGACCGCGTCCACATGGGCGAGTGTCTCGGCCGCGTCGTCTCGGACATCCCGATGGCCGACGCCGGCGGGCACGCCCGGATGGGCGGGGGCCAACTCTCCGTCGACCACCTCGGCGGCATCGGGCCGAGCGACGGCGTCTCGCTCGAGGAACTCCGCGACCGGGTGTTCGCCACGCTGTCAGGCAAGGAGCCGATCGCCCCCGACTGAGTCGGCGCCTCGTCCGTGGGCCCCGGGGAACGACCCGTTCGGCCGTCCTACCTGTCGGCCTTCCCGAGCGCGAACATCGTCATCGGCGCCTGATCACTCGCCCGCGGCGAGAGGTGCTCGGTCACGAGGTCGTCGTAGAAGGTGAACCCGCGCCCGCCCAGACCGAGATGGGCGTAGGTGGCGAGGTAGAGCCGACCGAGAGCGATGCCGCCCTCCAGCTGTGCGAGCCGGTAGCCGCGGTTCCCGAGCCGCTCGACGACCCGGTCGACGTCGGCCAGCAGGTAGACGTTCGCGGCGGCGTCGCCGACGGCCGGCTGATCGAGCGCGAGGTGACCCGCGGTCTCGCGGTCCGTCTCGCCGATCCGCTCCAGGACGTTCGATCCGGGGTGGTACTGGTAGGCCCCGCCCTCGATCCCGTCGACGGCGTGGACGAGACAGTAGCAGTCGAGGAGTCCGCGGTCCCCGTCGAGATCCGTCGGAACCCCACGGAGCGCCCGGTCGAGTATCGTCGCGAACTTCCGGGCGCTGATCGGTTCGTGGCTGTACTCCCGGAGCGACCCGCGGCGTTCGATGGTCGCCCCGACGGGCCGGGCGGAGGCCGTTTCGGCGTCCACCGGTTCGAGTTCGACCCGCTCGCCGTCGCCGGGGTCGTGCGTGCCGAAGTCGCCGTCGGTGCCCCGCTCGCGCCACTCCCGTGCCGAGTCCCCGTCGGGGAGCGTACTCCCCCGCCACGCGTCGGGGACGAGCGGATAGTCGACGGGTGCCTCCGAGAGCGGTGCCTCCGCGGGGTCGATCGGGTCGACCGCGGGCGGGTCCGGGGCCGGCGCACCGCTCCCGACCGGGACGAGTTCGAGCGGCGCCTCCTCGTCGGGGTCGACGCCGAGCAGCGTAGCGACGGGGTCGTCGGCGAACCCGGCGACGACCGACGCGCGGTGGCCGGCGCCGTGGGCGACCGCCAGCAGGTTCGCGAGTATCGTCCCCGAGTCCCAGAACGCGTGCCGGTAGGTCCGTTCGCGGTACTTCCAGGCGTTGCGCCACCACTCCGAGGTGGCGACGAACGTCACCGGCGCGGTCGCCACTCCCCCGTGGCCGCCCGCGGCGTCGGCGAGCGCCCCGCGGAAATCCCCCTCGCGGAGAACGTCGAACTCGCCGGTGTGCGGGTCGAAGTGGTAGACGCCGGGATCGAACTCGCCGAGGTCGCCCGTCACCGCGTAGAGATCTACGTGATAGAGCTT
>JBEPXB010000589.1:0-2518 GCA_041642135.1 Halobacteriales archaeon
CGGTTCACCCGCGTCGAGCGACCAGCGGGAGCGAGGCGCGCGTTTTTGAATCCAAAGTTTTGCCCGAGCGAGGCGCTCGCAGAGCGCCGAGCGAGGTGCAAAAGTTTGGTGGTTCAGGTGATCTCGAACCGCACCGTGTCCCCCGACCGGACCCGGCTGTTCGGCGCGAGGCGCTCTGCCGGCGTGGGGAGTTCGCGGAACGCGACGGTGTCCGAACGGAGCCGCTCGCCATCGAGGATCGCGGGCTTGACCTGTGGCCCGTACTCCTCTGCGAGCCGTTCGACGACGTCGACGACCGTCGTCCCATCCGAGACGGGGACGGTCGCACGGCGGGCACCGGCCCGTGCGATGAGCGAGCCCGAGAGCCTGACTTCTGCACCCATGATACGGCATAGTATGCCGGCCGACTAAAGTTTTACTCACATTCGAAAAAGCCGGTGGGCAACCCTTATGGACGCGCCCGGGGAACGCCCGCCCATGCAGGACACGAGTTCGGCCGACCCGCTCTCGCTCCACGGGGTCGTGCCGCCGACGGTCACGGCGTTCGCGCCCGACGGATCGCTCGACCCCGAGGGGACGGCGGCCCACGCCCGCTTCGTGGTCGACGGGGGCGCACACGCCGTCTTCCCGCTCGGGACGAACGGCGAGTTCGCGCTGCTGAGCGCCGAGGAGCGGGATCGGGTGGTCGAGGCCGTCGTAGACGAGGTCGGCGGCGAGGTGCCCGTGATCGCGGGCGTGGGCGAGCCTTCGACACGCGAGACGGTCGCCCGGGCGGAGGCCGCCGCCGGGGCGGGTGCCGACGGGCTGGTCGTCGTCACGCCGTTCTACTACCCGCTCGACGGGACCGCCGCGGTCGAGCACTACCGACGGGTCGCCGGGGCGACCGAACTCCCGGTCTACGTCTACCACATCCCCTCGAAGACGGGGAACGCGCTGTCGCTCGAGACGCTTTCGGGGATCGCGGCCATCGAGAACGTCGCCGGGCTGAAGGACTCCTCGAAGGACGTCCCGTGGCTGGGCCAGGCGATCGACCGCCACCCCGAACTGACGTTCATGGCCGGGTCGGACTCGCTGCTGTTCGCCGGGCTGGAGATCGGCTGTACCGGTCTCGTGAGCGCCGTCGCCAACGCCTTCCCCGAACCCGTGGTCGAGCTCTACGAGGCCTACGCCGCCGGCGAGGAGGAGCGCGCCCGCGAACTCCAGAGCCACGTCTACGACGTCCGGGACGCGCTCAAGCGGGGACCGTACATGGCTGGCGTGAAGACGGCCCTCTCGCTCCGGGACGTCGACTTCGACGTCGGCGGGCTCCGCGCGCCCCTGCGGACGATGGGCGACGAGGACCGGGCCGCCCTGGAGGACGACCTCCGCTCGCTCGACCTGCTCTGAACATGGTCGGCGACACGGCGCCGGTCGTCGACGGCGACCTCGACCGACGGTGGTGGAAGGAGGCGGCCGTCTACCAGGTCTACCCGCGCTCGTTCGCCGACTCGGACGGCGACGGGGTCGGCGACCTCCCCGGGATCATCGAGCGCGTGGACTACCTCGACGACCTCGGGGTCGACGTGGTGTGGCTCAACCCCGTCTACGAGTCGCCGCAGGTCGACGGGGGCTACGACATCAGCGACTACCGGGCCATCCACGACGAGTACGGCTCGATGGCCGACTGGGACACGCTCCGCGACGCGGTCCACGAGCGGAGCATGCGCCTCGTGATGGACCTGGTCGTCAACCACACCTCCGACGAGCACGAGTGGTTCCGCCGCTCGCGTGATCCCGGCTCGGAGTACCACGACTGGTACCACTGGGTCGACGGGAACCCGGAGGAGCCACCGAACAACTGGACCTCCGGGTTCGGCGGGTCGGCGTGGAGCTACGACGAGGAGGTGGGCAAGTGGTACCTCCACCTGTTCGACGAGCGCCAGCCGGACCTGAACTGGCGCAACCCCGAGGTCCGCGAGGCCGTGTTCGACATGATGAACTGGTGGTTCGACCGGGACGTCGACGGCTTCCGGATGGACGTGATCAACCTCATCTCGAAACCCGAGGGCTACCCGGACGGCGACCCCGACGAGGACTGGGTCGGGATCGAGCACTTCACCGAAGGACCGCGCATCCACGAGTACCTGCGCGAGATGGACGAGCGGGTGCTCTCCGAGTACGACGCGATGGCCGTCGGCGAGTGCATCGGCGTCACCCCCGACGAGGCCGACCGCTACGCCGAGGACGGCCTGGAGATGGCGATCAACTTCGACCACGTCACCCTCGACTTCGACGAGGAGGAGGGCTGGTGGAAGGTCCGGGAGTTCCCGCTCACCGACCTGAAGGAGGCGTTCGGGAAGTGGCAGACCGAGCCCGAGCGGGCGTGGCCGGCGGTCTACCTCGGCAACCACGACTGGCCGCGGATCGTCTCGCGGTTCGGCGACGACGGCGAGTATCGCGAGGAGAGCGCGAAACTCCTCGCGACGCTCGTGTTGACCCTCCGGGGTACGTCGTTCGTCTTCCAGGGCGACGAGATCGG
>JBEPXB010000590.1:0-2515 GCA_041642135.1 Halobacteriales archaeon
TCGTCTGTGCGGTCATTACCGGTAGGTCACTGGGCCCGTGGGGTAAAGCGTATCGGGAGCGACGGGAGGGCGAGGCCGTCGTCCCGCTCTGGAGCCCGACGGGATCCGTGGTCGACACCGGCTCGACACGAGGGTTCCGCTCAGAGTGTGTCCCCGGGTCCGGCTCACCCCGGGCGGAAGATATTGATTCCCATCATTTTCCTGCCGAAATCATTTTGCGTTCCCGCTTTCAGGTCGACGCCATGTCCTCCTCGGAGTTCGACGGTCCCCCGCTACGCGACACGCTGTCGGTACTGGACGACGGGGAAAGGATCAGGGTGCTGCACGTCGACGACGAACCGGACTTCTGCGATCTCGTCGCGCTCTACCTCGAACGGGAGGTGGACGGGCTGGAGGTGTTCACCGAACACGGCGTCGAGGCCGGGCTGGAGCGGCTCGGATCGGAGGACGTCGACTGCGTGGTCAGCGACTACGACATGCCGGGAACGGACGGGCTGACGTTCCTCGAGACCGTTCGGGCGGAGCATCCGGACCTCCCGTTCATCCTCTTCACCGGCAAGGGGAGCGAGGAGATCGCGAGCGAGGCCATCTCGGCCGGCGTCACCGACTACCTCCAGAAGGGGAGCGGCACGGAGCAGTACTCGGTACTCGCCAACCGCATCGAGAACTCGGTCCGTCGGCAGTACGTCGAGCGGGAGGTCAGGCGCAGCTTCCGGGCCATCGAGACCGCGCGCGAGGGGATCTCCTTCCTCGGCGAGGAGGGTCGGTTCGTCTACGTCAACCGGGCGTACGCCGACGCGTACGGCTACGAACCCGAGGAGCTGACGGGCGAGCCCTGGTGGACGATCTATCCCGAGGAGGACAGGGATCGGGTCGTGAACGAGATCCTTCCCGCGGTGCCCGAGGAGGGGAGATGGACGGGCGAGAGCGTCCACGTCCGCAGGGACGGCACGCGGATGCTCGTCGACCACGCCCTCGCGTACACCGAGGAGGGGACGCTGCTCTGTCTCGTCCGGAACGTCACCGAGGAGCGTGAGACCGAGCGCGAACTCGCGCGGGAGCGCGAGCGCTTAGAGCTGTTCGTCGACGCCGTCGAGGAGTACGCCATCCTCACGCTCGACCCCGACGGGTTCGTCACGAGCTGGAACCGCGGGGCGGAGCGCCTGAAGGGGTACACCCGGGAGGAGATCCTCGGCGAACACGTATCGGTGTTCTACCCCGAGGAGGTGGCCGAGTCGGGCTACCCCGGGGAGCTACTGGCCGAGGCGCTCGCCGGGGGCGACGTCAAGGACCGGGGATGGCGCGTCCGGAAGGACGGCTCGGAGTTCCGGGCGGACGTGGTCATCACGGCCGTGTTCGACGAGGACGGGCGGCACCGCGGCTTCGTCAAGGTCACCCGCGACGAGACCGAACGGCACCGGGAACGCGAGGAGGGGTAGGACCGTCGGGAGCGGCGTTCGACCTCCCGGATTCGACTTCCCGAAACCTCGAGACGAAACCCTCCGAACCCACGCCCGGCACCTATCAGGATCGGTGTCAATGTCTGACGCAGGTTTATGAGCCGGGAGGCCGGTCCCCTCCGTATGAGCGGCAACCGCGTGGAGGAGCTCGAGGCGAAGGTGCGCGAGCTACAGGCCACCGTCGACGGGTTGACCGACGAACTGCTCGAGACCAAAGAGCGCCTCCGGGTGCTCGAGGAGGAGGTCGACCCCGACCTCGACATGGACATCATCGAGGGACGGCCGACGTCCCGTCCAGAGACCCAGACCAACGAGGGCGGCGCGGGTGGGTCGACCGGGCGGGCCGACGGCGGGACCGACGCCGCACCAGCCGACGGGGATAAGACCGACGAGGGCGAGGAAGGGGACACGGACTCCGCGGACGACATCATCGTCGCCTGACCGCGGGGCCCACCACGAGCGCCCCATGCACATAAAAGAGCTCGTCCTGGACGACTTCAAGAGCTTCGGCCGCAAGACCCGGATCCCGTTCTACGACGACTTCACCACCATCAGCGGCCCGAACGGCTCGGGCAAGTCCAACATCATCGACGCCGTCCTGTTCGCGCTCGGGCTCGCCCGCACGTCGGGCATCCGGGCGGAGAAACTCACCGACCTCATCTACAACCCCGGTCACGACGACGAGGAACGAGAGTTCGCGGGCGAGCGCGAGGCGTCCGTCGAGGTGCTCCTCGACAACACGGATCGAACGCTCGAGCGCTCGCAGGTCGTCTCCGCCGCGGGCACCGACAAGGTGGGCGACGTCGACGAGATCGCCATCAAGCGCCGCGTGAAACAGACCGACGAGGACACTTACTACTCATACTACTACCTCAACGGGCGCTCGGTGAACCTCTCGGACATCCGCGACCTGCTCGACCAGGCCGGCGTCACCCCCGAGGGGTACAACGTCGTGATGCAGGGCGACGTCACGGAGATCATCACGAAGACGCCGCTCCGCCGGCGGGAGATCATCGACGAGATCGCGGGCGTCGCGGCGTTCGACGCCAAGAAGG
>JBEPXB010000591.1:0-2513 GCA_041642135.1 Halobacteriales archaeon
TGTGGTCTCGAGTTCGCAGTCGTGCATCCCGGCCGCCCCCTCGAGGACGTCCTCGGCGCGCTCGCGCATGTAGTCCCGGAGCTCGGTCGTCCCGCCCCGGACCTCGACCTCGGCGTAGGCGTGCTCGGGAACGATGTTACTCGCCGTCCCCCCGCCGACCTTCCCGGCGTTGACCCGGGTGATCCCCTCGGAGTGCCGGGGGATGCCGTAGAGCCCCTGGACGGCGGCGGCCATCGCCTGCACCGCGTTCCGTCCCTCCTCCGGTCGCGCGCCGGCGTGCGCCGACTGGCCGTGGAACTCGGCCCCGAGGCCGGTCACCGCGAGGAAGCCGTCCATCCCCGCCACCACCTCGCCGGTCGGGTGGTCGAGGCCGACGTGGGCCGCGAACAGGTGATCGACGTCGTCGAGGTGGCCCGACTTCGCCATCGCCTCGCCGCCGCCGACGACCTCCTCCGCCGGCTGGAAGAACAGCTTCAACGTCCCCTCGAAGTCGCTCGCCTTTACCGCCTCGATGACGCCGACCCCGAGCGTGGCGTGGGCGTCGTGGCCGCAGGCGTGCATCGTCCCTTCGTGCTCCGAGCCGAACCCCTCGCTCGCCGGGACGTGGTCCCCGTCCTCGCTCTCCCGTATCGGGAGGCCGTCGATGTCCACCCGGAGCCCGACGGTCGGCCCATCCCCCTGCCGGAGGACGGCGACGACGCCCGTGTTCCCGCCGCGGAGCCGCTCGAGGACGGACTCGTCGGCCCCCGCGTCCAGGGCCCGCTCGTACGACGCCTCGAGTTCCGCCTCGTCCGGGACGCCCGTCCGCAGGTCGGGATCGATGGCGTCCGGGCCGACGTGGAGTTCGTCGACGCCCACGGCCTCGAGTTCATCGACGATGCGTGCCGTCGTCCAGAACTCCCGCCACGCGAGCTCGGGCTTGCGGTGGAGGTCACGCCGGAACGATACGAGCCGGTCGCGTCGTGTCGCCTGCTGGCTCATGGCGGGGGAACGACCGGGTGGGTCAAGAAGGTAGTCGTGGCGGTCCGACGGCCGCACTGCGTGCCACGTTCGCCCCTTCGGCGTGGCGCTCCGGTCCTACCCGGCGTTGCGGACCTGTTCGACCTCCGCCTCGAGGTGGATACCGGGTGGGTACTCCTCGCCCGCGACCGACCGCGCGAAGTCGTCGTGGCCGACGATGGCGATGGTCCGGACGTAGACGGTGTACCCCCAGGCGTCGAACTGGCCGCCGTCGGGCGAGAGTCGCTTGTACATCGGCACGCGGACCTCCTGGAGGGGTTCGGGGTTCGGCCCCCGGAACTCGACGCCCTTGCGCGCCGCCCGCTCCTTGATGTCCGTGACGACCCGCTCCAGGGTCTCGCGGTCGCCGGACTGGAGCGTGAGCCGGGTGACGAACGGCATACCCGAACGAGTCCGTCGGAGGTCAAAAGCCCACCCCTTCGCCCCGGATTCGGGACACGCCAGTCCGGCCGACCGGATCGCCCCTCGACGAGACGGTCCGTCGGACCGGTCCCCCGCCGCGTCGGCTGGTCCCCGCATCGACCCCCAACGTCTTGTTCGCGTCGCGAAAAGCCCGACCGATGCCCTCCGTCTCGGTTCGGGACGCGATCCCGCTCCACGGACGCCCCCGCCACGCGCGACCGCTGCTCGTCGGCCACGGTCTCGCGGTCGCCGCGCTCGTCGCCCTGACCGTCGCGACCGCCTCGGTCGGCACCCAGCAGTGGTTCGACGAGGCGTACGACGCCGTCCTCCCGGCGGTCGTCTTCGCTCTTCCGGTGGTCGTCGGTTTCGCCAGTGCCGCGCTCGGCGGCGGGCTCGTCCCGACGCTCGCGCTCGGTGCCGCCCCGTCGCTCGCGTGGACGGTCGCGGTCGTCCTCGGGCGCGGGCTCGCGACCGTCCTCGATCGACCGCTCCCGACACCCGACTCGCCGCTGTGGGCCATCACCGGCGCCTTCCTCCTCATCGGTCTCGCCGGGGCGTTCGGCGGGTTCCTCGCCGGCCGCGCGGGCCGGCTCGCGTGGCAGCTCCTCGTTCGGGAGTGAGCTACCCGGACGCCCCGGCTACTCGAACTCCGGTTCGCGGTCCTCGAGGAACGCCGCCATCCCCTCGCGCTGGTCGTGAGACCCGGCGAGGCTCGCGAACGCCCGGCGCTCGAACGCCAGGCCGCCCTCGCGGTCGCCGCCGGCGCGGTTGACGGCCTCCTTGGCCGCGCGGAGCGCGAACGCCGGCTGTTCGGCGAGTTCCCCGGCGAGTTCGGCCGCGCGGGCCTTCGCGTCCTCGACCACCTCGCCGACGAGGCCGTGCTCGTGGGCCGTCTCCGCGTCGATGCGCTCGCCGGTGTAGATCAGCCGGCGGGCGTACTCGTCGCCGACGAGGCCGGGCAGGCGCTGCGTGCCGCCGAACCCCGGGATCACCCCGAGGTCGATCTCCGGCTGGCCGACCAGCGCGCCCGCCTCGGCGACCCGGAGGTCACACGCCATCGCGAGCTCGAGGCCGCCGCCGAACGCGTAGCC
>JBEPXB010000592.1:0-2511 GCA_041642135.1 Halobacteriales archaeon
CTGCTGGAACTGGCCGAGACGAGCGCCGGAGTCTTCGAGGAGACGATCACCGGGGCTCACCCCGGGGTCTACCGGTTCTACGTTCGGGCGCAGGGACGGACGATTTCGGGACGCCCGTTCACCCGGGAGGGGATCCGGACCGCCGGGCTCTGGAACGGCGGTGACAACCCACCGACCCGCGGGGGCGGGACGGCCGATCCCGACGAGCGTCTCTGTCGGCTACTCGAGTGTCTCCTCGACGGCGGCTTCGACGAGTTCCTCGAGGAGCGAGGCGTCGATCCGGACGCGATCCGGCGGTGTATCCGCCGATACTGTGGCCGGGACACGGAGCCCTCGGACACCAGGCCCCGCCCGCAGCCCTCCCGCGAGGAGATCGACCGGATAGCCCGCGATCCCCGCGTCTTCGATGCGATCTCGTCCCTCTCCGAGGTGTTCCGCAGGGACGACTCGGATCCCTCTTCCGGGTCGTCGACCAACGACTGAAGTCGTGGGTAACTGACGGGAGATCCACGACCTGCCCGGCGAACGTAGCGGTCGTCGATGTCACCATTTATACGGGCTGACCAGCAACGCCCTCCATGGCCTCTCCTGAGGCGCTCTACTCCTCGCTCCTCGACGAGATCCGGACGGTCCTCATCGGCAACGAGGAGATCGTCGAGCGGCTCACCATCTCGCTTCTGACCCGTGGACACGTGCTCCTCGAGGGCGTTCCGGGTGTCGCGAAGACGACCATCGCGAAGCTGTTCACCACGGCGAGCGGGCTCGAGTACAGCCGCATCCAGATGACGCCGGACATCCTCCCGGCCGACGTCACGGGGACGTACATCTACCGCGAGGCGGTCGGCGAGTTCGAACTGATGAAGGGGCCGGTGTTCGCGAACGTGGTGGTCGCCGACGAGATCAACCGGGCGACGCCGAAGACCCAGTCCGCGCTCCTCGAAGCCATGCAGGAGCGCACGGTCACCATCGAGGGGACCACGCTCGAACTGCCGACGCCGTTCATGGTGGTCGCCACACAGAACCCCATCGAGATGGAGGGGACGTTCGAACTCCCCGAGGCACAGCGCGACCGCTTCCAGTTCAAGCTGAACGTGGGGATCCAGGACGAACCGGAGGAGATGGAACTGCTCGAGCGGTTCGACGACGACCCCGGGCTCGACCCGGAACAGATCTCCGCCGTCGTGGAGCCCGAGGACATCCGCGAGGCCCAGGAGATGGTCACCGAGGTCTACGTCGACCGGTCCATCAAGCGGTACATCTACCGGATCGTCACGGCGTCGCGAGAGCACCCCGACGTCGAGTTCGGCGGCTCGCCGCGGGTCCTGCTGGCGCTTCTCAATGGATCGAAGGCCCGCGCCGCCATCCACGGGCGCGATTACGTCACCTCCGACGACGTGAAGGACCTCATCGAGCCCACACTGATCCACCGGCTCATCCTCTCCTCGGAGGCCGAACTCTCGAACCGGACACAGTCGGACCTCATCGAGGACATCCGCGAACAGGTCACCCCACCGAGCAGCGCCGAGGTCGACCCCACCAATGCCGCCGTCTCGGACGGCGGTGCAGCGAGGCGAGGCGACGAACCGGGCGGGGACGACGGAAAGCCGACCGACCGGTGAGCCCGGCTCCGTTCACTCGTAGACGAACGCCCGCCACTGGAACGTCACGAGGTAGTCCACGTCGGGGTCCGAACTCGCGAGCGCGTCGGCGACGACCGGCCTGTCCAGTTGTCGAGCGAGGCCGCAGGCGACCACGGACGTCACGGGGTGGTCGATGACGGCCCCATCGCCGTAGACGTTCCCGGTCACGGCGATGGTGACCCGGCCCTCGGCCTCGCTCTCGTCGGGGCCCGGGAGGACGCTCCCCACGTCGTCGTCGGCCGTCGAGGCCGGACTCACGCTCGCGCCCTCCGCGAGTTCGAACACCTCGACGAGCGCGTCGGTGAGCTGCCGGGCGAGTTCCGTCGGGTCCTCGGCGAGTTCGTCGGAGACGGCCCGCTCGAACTCGGCGACCAGGTCGTCGCCGGTCGGATGGAGCGAGAGCCCGCGCCGTCGTTCGTCGTCGGGGACGACGAGCGCGCCGTCGAGGTCGTCCTCGTCCGGAACCCGATAGTCGACGTGCTGGGGGACGAACAGCCGGGTCCGCCGGCCGCCGACCGGCACGTAGACCTGGATGTCCTCGAGACCGAGGTCGGCCACCAGCTCCCTCGCGCTGCGGGCGTAGGCGCCGTAGACGCTCTCGCCGATACTGGCCGCGACGAACCGCTCCGGCGTCAGGAAGTAGATAAGCACGGCACTGAACAGCCCGATGCCCGAAAGCGCCAGGAGGACCTCCCGGACGGGGGGGAACAGCGCCGCGCCGACGCCCGCGAGCAGGCCCAGCGCACCGAGACCGAGGGCCGTCCGTCGGTACCGGCTCTGTCGGAGTCGACGCGACTGCTCGCGCAGCCGTCGGTTCTCCTCGGCGAGTAACTCGAGCTGGGCCTCCACGTCGGCGTCGACCGCCGGGGCC
>JBEPXB010000593.1:0-2508 GCA_041642135.1 Halobacteriales archaeon
CTCCTCGCGGTAGCGCTGGCTCGCCTCGAAGACCGTGGTCTGTTCCTCCGTGGGATGGTGGATCGTGTACCCGCCCTCCACGTCGTCGAGCATCTCGTTCTCGATGCGGACGTTCGCGAACGTCCCGCGCATCATCACCTCGTGGTTCCCCCGGCGCGAGCCGTACGTGTTGAACTCGTGGGGTTCGACGCCGCGTTCCGTGAGCCACTGTCCCGCCGGGAGTTCGGCCGAGAACGGCCCCGCGGGACTGATGTGATCGGTGGTGACGGTGTCACCCAGGAGCATCAGACAGCGTGCCCCCTCGACGTCGGCCACGCCCGGTTTCTCCTCGGGGAAGTCCACGAAGAAGGGTGGCTCGCGGATGTACGTCGACTCCTCGTCCCACTCGTAGACGTCACCCGTCGGCGCTTCGAGCGCCTCCCAGCGCTCGTCGCCCTCGAAGACGCTCGCGTACTTCTCCTCGAACATCGAGGGGGAGACGCTGTCGTGGATGGTCTGACGGACCTCTTCGGTGCTCGGCCAGAGGTCCGAGAGGTAGACCGGTTCGCCCGCCTCGTCGGTGCCCAGCGGTTCGTTCTCGAGGTCGATGTCCATCCGGCCGGCGAGGCCGTAGGCGACGACGAGCGGGGGGCTGGCGAGGTAGTTCGCCCGGATCTTCGGGTGGATGCGCGCCTCGAAGTTCCGGTTGCCCGAGAGGACGCTCGTCGTCCAGAGCCCGTGTTCGTCGATAGCCGCCTCGACGGGCTCGGGGAGCGGGCCGGCGTTGCCGATGCAGGTGGTGCAGCCGTAGCCGACGACGTCGTAGCCCAGCTCCTCCAGGTGCGGGAGCAGACCGGACTCCCGCAGGTACTCCGTGACGACCCGGCTGCCGGGCGCGAGGCTCGTCTTGACGTACGGCGGGACTTCCAGCCCCCGTTCGACGGCCCGCTTGGCCAGGATCCCGGCGGCGATCATCACCGACGGGTTCGAGGTGTTCGTACAGGAGGTGATGGCCGAGACGACGACGCTCCCGTGGCCGATCTCGGTGGTCGTTCCGTCGTCCATCCCGACCGTGACACGCTTCGAGAGTTCGCCGACGTCCGGCTCGCCGATCTCGGGCGTCTCGAGCTCGTAGTCCGGGTTGCTCTCGTCGAGCCAGCGGACGAGCGCCTCCTCGTCGACGTCGTCGAGGAGGTGTTCGAACTCGCCGCGGACCAGCTTCCGGAAGTGGGCCTTCATGTCCCGCATCGGGACGCGGTCCTGCGGGCGCTTCGGGCCGGCGAGGCTCGGCTCCACCGTGGAGAGGTCCATCTCGACCACCTCAGTGTACTCCGGTTCCTGCTCGCCGAAGAGCCCCTGCGCCTCGAGGTACTCGCGGACGAGCTCGACGTGCTCCGGTTCGCGGCCGGTGAGTTCGAGGTAGTCGAGCGTCGCCTCGTCGACCGGGAAGACGCTGATCGTCGAGCCCTGTTCGGGCGCCATGTTCGAGAGGGTCGCGCGGTCGGGGACCGACAGCGTGGCGACGCCGGGGCCGAAGAACTCGACGAACCGGTCGACGACGCCCACCTCGCGCAGTCGCTCGGTGACGTGGAGCACGAGATCGGTCGCGGTCGCGCCCTCCGGGAGTTCGCCCTCGAGCCGGACGCCGACGACTTCGGGGAGCTTCATCGTGACGGGCTGGCCGAGCATCGCGGCCTCGGCCTCGATGCCGCCGACGCCCCAGCCGACGACGCCGATACCGCCGATCATCGGCGTGTGGCTGTCCGTGCCGACGAGCGTATCGGGGTAGAGCCACTGCTCGCCGCCCTCCTCGCGGGCGTGGACGACGCGGCCGAGGTACTCGAGGTTCACCTGGTGGACGATTCCAGTGCCCGGGGGAACGACGCTGAAGTCGTCGAACGCCTGCTGGGCCCACTTGAGCGCCCGGTAGCGCTCGCCGTTGCGCTCGTACTCGAGTTCGACGTTCTTCTCGTAGGCGTCGGGCGAGCCGAAGAAGTCGACCTGGACGCTGTGGTCGATGACGAGGTCGATGGGTACCTCGGGTTCGACGAGCTTCGGGTCGCGGTCCTTCCGGGCGGCCGCCGAGCGGAGCGCCGCGAGGTCGACGACCGCGGGCACGCCGGTGAGGTCCTGGAGGACGACCCGGGAGGGCTGGAACGGGAGTTCGACGTCGGGGACGTCCGGCGCCCAGGAGGCGACGTTCCGGACGTCCTCGGCGGTCACCTCGTCGCCGTCGACGTTCCGGAGCACCGATTCGAGGAGTATCCGAATACTCACTGGGAGCCGGTCCAGTTCACAGAGGCCCTGCTCTTCGAGGACTGTGAGGTCCGCCATCCGGTAGGACGTGCCGTCGATCTCGATGTCGCGGAGGGCACCGAAGGGGTCTGACGCGGGCATAACGGTATCCGTAGACCCCCGAGGGTAATGAAAGGGCGACCCGTTCCCAGTCGGGGAGAACCGTCCACCGGCGGTATCGTACCGGTGGCCGGTGCGTCATAGGGACGGTTGTAACGATTTACCGGTGATCGC
>JBEPXB010000594.1:0-2507 GCA_041642135.1 Halobacteriales archaeon
CGGCCACGCCCGGCCTCGGCCCCCACAGGGTACCCGGTTTCAGCGGGGTGAGCGGCGTCGGCGAGAGGATGCCGCCCGCCAGTTCCGTCCCGCCGGAGATGTTCATCAGCGGGACCTCGCCGGCGCCGACGACCCCCTGGTGCCACCGCCAGCCGGCCTCGTCCCACGGCTCGCCGGTCGACCCCAGGACCCGGAGCGTCGAGAGGTCGTGGTCGGCGCGGGGGTCTTCGTTGAGCTGCCGCAATCCTCGTGATCCGCTCGGGGAGATGCCGAACGTCGTGACACCGTGTTCCTCGATGGCCCGCCAGACCCGGTCGCCGTCCGGGTGGTCCGGCGCACCCTCGAGCAGAACGGTCGTCGCGCCGAGCGCCGGCGCGCCCGCGAGCATCCAGACCGCCGCGATGATCCACCCGAAGTCCGTGATCCACAGCAGCGCGTCCCCCGGCGAGAGGTCGAAGTGGTAGCGACACTCCTTGTTGCCCATCGCCAGCGTCGAGGCGTGGGTGTGGATCGTCCCCTTGGGTTTCCCCGTGGTCCCCGAACTGTAGGCGACGAACGCGACGCCGTCCGCGTCCATCACCGCGGTCTCGGCCTCGGCGTCGAACCCCTCGACGAACGCGTCCCAGTCGTGTTCGGTCGCCGCCTCGCACTCCCCCTCGAGACCGAGATGCTCGTAGACGAGCACGTCCTCGACGGCGGGGGCGTCGGAGAGCGCGGCGTCGACCTTCGACCGGAGGTCGTTGACCGAGCCCCCGCGAGTGTATCCGTCGGCGGTCACGACGAGTTCGGCCCCGGAGTCGTCGAATCGGTGGCCCATCGCGTCCGCGCCGTAGCCCGGGAACACCATCGTGAACGCCGCGCCGATGCGCCAGGCCGCGAGCGCGGCAGCGAACGCGTTCGGGTGTAACGGGAACGTTATTCCCACCACGTCGCCCCGCTCGACGCCGTGGGCCGAGAGCGCGTTCGCCAGCCGGTCGACACGCTCGCGCATCGCCGCGTAGCTGACCCTGTCACTGTTCCCGTCCTCGTCCTCCCAGGCGTACATCGTCGCGTCGGGCGTCCGCTCGACCCACTGGTCGAGGGCCGTCTCTACCGCGTTGAGCCGGCCGCCGGGGAACCAGTGGGCGAACGCGGGGCCGTCGGCGGTGTCCACCACCTCGTCGTAGGGCTCGCGCCAGACGATGCCGGTGTCCTCGGCGAACGCCCCCCACAGATCGGCCAGTTCGGCCTCGGTGTCGGGGATCAGGTCGTCGTACTCCTCGTAGCCGTGCGTGTCGACGAACCGGGCGAGGTTACTCTCCTCGGCGTAGTACCCCGTCGGCTCCCAGGCGAGGTCGGTCATGGGGGAGGAGTGGTCGGGCTTGTTATTTAGTTCCGACCCCGGACGGTGTGAGCGCTCGGATACGCTGTGATGTGGTGGCCGTCGGGAAGAACACCTCGAAAGCCCCCGTCCGGTACGCTCCCGCGGCTCGCTGCGCGCCTCGGTCGTTCGCTCGCTCACCCAGCGACGTTAATCGGACGGCCGATTCGGGCGGGACTTCCGAGGTGAACGTAGCTCTGCAGCGGATATGCCTGTTGTAAGCGGAACACCAGTCCCCGCTCGCACGGTGGCTTTTTGACCGCCGACCGTGCGTTGGGGGTATGCTCCGGTGGCCGGACGCGACGATCTACGGGGCGCTCGCCGGGATCGCCGACGAGCGGCCCGACCGAACGGCCGTGGTCTTCGATGGAGAGCGACTGACCTACGCCGACCTCCTCGACCGTTCGCGGGCGACGGCACGAGCGCTCGCTGCCCACGGGGTCAGCGAGGGCGACACCGTCGCCGTCTGGCTCGGCAACCGGCCCGAATGGCTGACGGTACAGCTGGGCGCCTCGATGGTCGGCGCGGCCGTCGTCGCCGTCAACACCCGCTACCGCGCCCACGAACTCGAGTACATGCTCGCGGACTCGGGCTGTTCGCTCCTCCTCACCGAATCGGAGTTCCTCGACCGGGACTACCTCGACCTGCTCGCGGAGGCCGTCCCCGGGATCGACGAACAGGACCCGTTTCCGACCGACGCGTTCCCGGACCTCGATAGCGTCGTCGCCGTCGAGGAGCGTCCGGACTATCCGGGCGTCACTTCGCACGGGGCGTTCCTCGATGCCGGCGAGGACGCGTCCGTGAAAGTCGACTCGTCGACGGACCCGCTCGCACCCGCCGCGATGTTCTACACCAGCGGGACGACCGGTGACCCGAAGGGCTGTCTCCAGTCGAACCGGTCGCTGCTGAACCACTCGTACGCCGTGGGCGAGCACTTCGAGCTCGACGACTCGGACGTGGCGCTCGGGATGATGCCGTTCTGCGGGATCATGGGCTACAACGCCTTCCTGAGCGCCCTGGTTCACGGGATACCGCTGGTCGTCCTCACCCACTTCGACGCCGACCGGGCGCTCTGCGCCATCGACGAGCACGGCGTGACGTACGCCTCCGGGACCGAGGCGATGTTCGTTCGGATGCTCGGTTCCGA
>JBEPXB010000595.1:0-2504 GCA_041642135.1 Halobacteriales archaeon
GCCGGACTCGGCGGCGTGGGCGGCGTAGTTCAGCCCGATGCAGAGGATCTTCGTCGGCTCGGAGGGCGGGAGGACGTCGACCTCCTCTACGTCGTAGGTGCGACCCGCGAAACTGACTTCCTCGCCCTGCCACTCGCCGGTGCGGACGGACCCTGCCGGGTCCCTGAACCTTACGCGGTGCATACGCTCGGCTCCCGCGGGAAGGGTAAAACGGTTCCGGGGTCGGGACGAGAAGTGGGGTTCGAAGCTGATGGACGGTATCGATCTGTTCGGACGGAACCCGCGAAAGCCCCCGGACCGCTCGCGGTCGCTCGGCGGGATATCCTTGCTCGCTCCGCGCACTCGGATAGTGGCCCGCCGAGACGACTCCCCGATGGCGCGAGCGGCCCGGCCCCTTTCAGTCCCGCCCGTGGCGGTTCTCAAGCGGCCATCGTGTGTCCGAGCGCCGTTTCCCGACCGCACCCGGACGTGACGGTTCTCAGGTCTTCCCGATCACCACGACGTGATCGTGACGTCCCGGAGCGGGCGGTCGAGCGGTATCGACACCTGCCCGTCGGTGAAATGGGAGACGTAGAACCCGACGATGATCTCGAGCGAGCGGGTCGCCTCCTCGCCCGTCGAGTGGTTCTCCGCACGGCCCTCCAGCAGGTCCAGCAGGTGGCCGGCAGCGTTGCCGAACGAGTCGCGGTAGTCGACGTCCCAGCGCCAGGCGCCCTCGATTCCCGGGAGGTCCTCCTCGACGTGGGTACCGTCCTCGAGCCGCCAGTAGCGCCACTCCCCGTCGTCGTTGTTGAGGTAGAGCTTGCCCCCGGTCCCGATGAACTGGAACGACATCGAGGAGATGGGTCGGGCGACGGTGCAGTCGACCGTGGCGAACGTTCCGTCGTCCATGACGACGAAGCCACCCCCACCCGAATCGTCCACCTCGCGGTCGCCCTCCAGGGCGTCGACGGCGTCGTTCTCGCCGTTTATGTAGCCGCTGACCGTCGCGGCCCGGGCGTCGAGCAGGTAGACGAGCGTGTCGAGCAGGTGCGTCGAGTTCCGGAGGAGCTCCCGTCTAAAGAGCGCCGACGCCGACTTCACCTCGCCCAGGATCCCCTCCTCGACGACGAGTTCCCGTAGCCGCTGGAGGCGGTCGGTGAACCGGAACGAGTGGTTGATCACGAGCTCCGTGCCGGTCTCCTCACAGGCCGCGCACATCTCCTCGGCCTCCGTCACGCTCGAGGCGATGGGCTTCTCACACCAGATCACGTCGGGGTCACCGACCTGCGCGGCGTCGAGGACGTGGTCGTGGTGGAGGAACGACGGCGTACACACCGAGACGACGTCGAGGTCCTCGTTCCGGAGCATCGCGCGGTGGTCGGTGTACAGCCCCGAGTCGGGGAGTTCCCACGCCTCGCCGAACGTGCCGAGCTTCTCCTCGTCCAGGTCGGCGACCGCGACGAGTTCGATCCCGTCGGTCGCGTGGTAGCCGCCGGCGTGACTCTCCGCGAACTTCTTCTTCCCGATGTCCGCCTCGTCGTGGAGCCCGAGGATCCCGAGTCCGGCGATGCCACCGGCGCCGATGATGCCCGCCCTGTATGTCATGCTCGGCATCCGGTTCCGACCGTGGGGAGATAAGTGTGGGTGGGGGTGGTGTCCACCTCTCCCCTCGACCCCCCTCGCCGCGGCAGTAACTTGATGAACCGACTCCGCGAGAACCCGACATGGCAGCGCCTACCTTCCGCCAGCGACTGTACGACGGCGAGGTCACGGTCGGGACGTTCCAGGTCATCGACTCGCCGGTCGTCTCCGAGGCTATCGGCCTCTCGGGGATGGACTTCACCATCATCGACCAGGAACACGGCCCGCTGACGGCCGAGTCCTCCCTGGCGATGTGCGCCGCGGCCGCACAGGGCGGCGCCGCACCCATCGTCCGCGTGCGCGAGAACACCGAGGGGGAGATCCAGCGCGCGCTCGACGTCGGTGCGGCGGGCGTCGAGATACCACAGATCGAGACCCGCGAGGACGCCGAGGCGGCCGTCGAGCACGCGCGGTTCAGCCCGCTCGGAAGTCGCGGACTCTCACCGTACACCCGCGCCGCGGGCTACGACGGCGGCCCCGACTACACCGACCGGCAGAACGAGGAGGTCACCGTGATCGTCCACATCGAGGGCGAGCGCGGGGTCGAGAACCTCGACGAGATCATGGGCGTCGAGGGCATCGACGTGCTGTTTTTGGGGCCGTACGACATGTCCCAGTCGATCGGGATTCCGGGACAGGTCCGCGACGACCGCGTCGAAGCGCTGATGGACGAGGTCTGCGAGCGCGCGGGCGAGGCGGGGAAGATCGTCGGGACGTTCGCCGACGATCCCGAGATGGCTCACCGGTGGATCGACGTCGGCGCACAGTACATCGCGGTTCTGGAGGACGCGCCGTTCCTGATGCGTGCGCTCTCGGACACCCGCGAGGCCATCCTGGGCGACGACTGATAGGGACGGTTGTAACGATTTACCGGTGATCGC